>CAYVDZ010000379.1:0-5689 GCA_964450575.1 uncultured Opitutus sp. | reverse complement strand
CAGCTGAAAGGCCGCTTGGCTCCGCGACGGTAGAGAAAAAGGTTCACCCCGTCGTCGGCGCCGACGCTCGTGCCTTGGGCTTGAAACCCCGATGCGACATAAAACCGTATCACCAACAGTTCGAGCCGCTTCCACTCGATCGATCGTAGGAGATCCAACGGAATTTCCCAATCCGAGAGCGACGGCGGCTTCCCCACCGGGGCATCGACAGGATCCATCCCGCTCCGACCGGGGACACCCGGCGGGGCAGACGCGCACGGTGGAGGCGCGGACTTGCCCACGTCTCCGTCCGACACTCGTGTCCGCCACTGCCGCCACTTCCGTCGTGCCGTCCATCCCACCGCGGCGATCACGGATGCAAAAACGACAAACGGCCACAGCGCCCGCATCATCCTCGCACCGAAACCCGGCTGCTCCGGAACGGCGTCCGGACGCGCCGCTGAACTGAGAATGATTTTACCCCGCTCAACCCTGAGCGTCATCGGTGCGCTACCCGGTGCCTGATCCCATTGCCCCTTGGCCGTTCCCGGGGAGTCGCGCGGAGTCGGGTCCGAAACCGAAAAGGCGTCCGCCGGCGCGTTCTTTGCCCACTCCACCCTCGTCCCGCCTTCGTCCCGTTTCGAGATCGCCAGCATCCGGCCATTTTCAAAGACGACTTGAAAATCTGGATACGTCCAAATCTCACGATCCCGGGTCGCGCTGCGCGCGCGCGGTACACCATAGGCCCGCACGACGGTGTCCGCATCCGCTCCTTGAGACACGACCTGCGCCGGCACGAGGGATGGAGAAAGGAACACTAGAGCGATGGCTAAACACAGTCGCATCCTGAGTCGCAAAGAAGGACGGATCGCTCCGCCGCCAAGCTCCATCGACCATTGAGCCACGCTTAGCCGCGAATTTACGTCCGGACGACGAATAAACTTTTCCTCCCGGAAAGCTGAACGTCGCAACCCGTAGCCTGGCGTGAACAATCCCGATTGAGAAACTCACGAGGCGGTCGAAAGGCTTGTGTGCCCCGACCGCGTGAAGGAGCGCGAAACCGTTCGCAGACCCGATCACGACAGATCAAAGCCGATATCCTGCCGGCGAGCGCAACACGCTCGCCGCTTCCGGATTTTGCGCTTTCATCCTTTAACCCGGCGCCCTCAACTTCCGTCCTCGCCCGGTCACGTCCCACCACGCTGCCCGCGCCCCGTTCGTCCCGTTTGGAAACTTTCCGTCTTCTTATGTCCTCTTTGCTTCCCGCTCCCGCTCGCCTCGGATTGATCGCGGTATCATTCGTCATCGCCTGGTCGCTCCCTGGCGCCACCGCCGCTGACAGACCGAATCTAATCCTCATCATCGCCGACGATATGTCGCCGGAAGATGGCGGCCCTGATGGGAAAAACACCGCGCGCACGCCCACGCTCGATCGGCTCGCCCGTGAGGGCATGCGCTTTGATGCGGCGTTCGTTACCACCAGTTCGTGCTCTCCGAGTCGCGCGAGCATCGTCACCGGGCGCTATCCCCACCAAACCGGAGCCGCTGAACTCCATCAACCGTTACCCGGCACGCAGATCGCGTTCACGGAGCATCTCCGGGCAGCGGGTTACTGGACGGCGGCCGCAGGCAAATGGCACCTCGGCAAGCCAGCTCAGGCGAAGTTCGATCTGATCAAGGAGGGTGGCGGCCCCAGCGGGTGCGAGAACTGGGTTCCGGTCTTGCGCGATCGTCCCGCCAACCAGCCGTTTTTCCTCTGGCTCGCGGCTTTCGACCCGCATCGTGATTATCGGGCGGACACTCTCGCGCAGCCGCATGAGCCGGGCGATGTCACAGTGCCTCCTTATCTTCCCGACACTCCCGAAGTCCGCGGCGATCTCGCTCGTTACTACGATGAAATCACGCGGCTCGATGGCTACGTCGGTGGCGTGCTCGCGGAACTTGAGCGGCAGGGTGTCGCTGATAATACGCTGATCCTTTTCATCAGCGATAACGGGCGACCGTTCCCGCGTTGCAAAACCACGCTCTACGATTCCGGCATTCGCACGCCATGGCTCGTACGCTGGCCAGCCGAAGTGAAACCGGGATCCGTTTCGAGTCGACTGGTGAGCACGGTCGATATCGCTCCGACCTTCCTTGCGCTCGGCGGCGCCGCGCCCCTTTCCCAAGGTTCCGGCCAGAGCTTTTTGCCGCAGTTGCGCGATCCGGTCGCGCCGGGTCGCGAATACGCCTTTGCCCAACGCCATTGGCACGACTTCGGCGACTTCGCGCGCGCCGTGCGCAGCGAACGTTGGAAATACATTCGTAACTATTTCCCTGAGTTCCCCAATCAGCCACCCGCTGACGCCGTGCGCAGTCCCACCTTCGTCGCCATGCGTCAGCTGCACGCGGCGGGAACGCTGCCCGCCGTGCAGAGCGGACCCTTTCTGGCGCCTCGCCCCCGCGAGGAACTGTATGATCTCGCCGCGGATCCCCACGAGCTGCGCAACCTCGCGGACGATCCGCAATTCCAGGCGCCGTTGGCGCAATTGCGGCGAGCGTTGGATGAATTTCAACAGCGCACTGACGACCGCGTCCCGGAACGCACACGCGCGGATGAGTTTCACCGCGAGACCGGCGAGCGGTTGAAACGCGAATAGGATCTATGCCTCCGGGCCTCGAGATCGAAGATCACAGTCGACTCCATCGCCTCACTTCAACGCGAAGCAGGACGAAAATTTGAAGTTAGTCCCTGGCACTCCCACTTATGTCGCTCAGCCATCGCCGGCTTTCGTCCTGGTATCATCAACTCGCCCAGCAATTGGAGGCGGGCTTGCCCTTTGCCGATGCCGTTCGGTCCGCCGGCGGAACGGGATTACCGGACGCCGGCCTGGAGGCCGTCGCCGGGACCGTCGAAGCGGGCGGCACCATCGCGGCCGCCTGGAAAGCCGCCGAACGGTGGCTCCCGCTGGCGGATCGTCTCGTGTTATCGGCTGCGGCTGAGTCCGGCCGGATGCCCGCCGTGCTTACGAGCCTCGCTCAACGCCATCAGCAACTCGGCGCTGCGAAACTCCGCGCCGCCCTCGCGTGCATGTATCCTCTCGTGTTGCTGCACGTCGGCCTCATCGTCCTTCCACTCACTGGCATGATCGATTGGGAAAAGGGGTTCGCCTGGAACCCGGGTGCCTACGCGCGGACGCTTGTCCTCACCCTGCTGCCGCTGTGGACGATCCTTGTCGTGCTGGCAATTCTGATACGCCGCCAGCACCCCGCCCTCACGCGCCTCGCACGGATGCTCCCGTTCATCGGCAACTATTTTCACGCCCAGGGACTGGCGGACTTCGCCTTTGCCTTGGAAAGCTTCCTCGCTGCCGGCGTGCGGATCGACCGCGCCTGGGCTCTCACCGGTTCAATCGCAAACGATCCCACGTTGAAACGCGCCGCCGCTGCGATGCATGAAGCCATGACCCGAGGGGAACGCCCAGGCCCGCGGCTGGCCGCCTGGCCGTGTTTTCCACCGGACTTCGTTGCGCTCTATTCAACGGGCGAAGCTTCCGGTCAGCTCGAACAAAACCTCCTGCGCCTCGCCAGCCAGCAGCAGGACCGCGCAAAGCGTGCGCTCACGGTCAGCACCCTGGTTTATCCGAGCCTCGGCCTCGCCGCGGTTGCAGCCGTGGTCGTCGTGCACGTCGTTCGATTCTACGCCGGTTATCTCAAAATGATCGAACAACTGGCCTCATGAATCGCGATCGTCACTGAGCAACACCGCCCTCACCGAAGCGCCATCGTTTTCGATCCCGCCCCTCTATCGACGCGCGAGCTGGCGTAGGCGCAACGCGGCGGGATCGCCTTTTCCCGCAGGATGCCGCACGGCGTGACGAATCAGCCACTTCCGTTCAGCGGACGCACCGTCAATCCAGCGTTCGCAGATCCCGAACGCTAGCGTGGGGTGGTCCTTGGCAATGTCACCGAGGTGGTTCGCCACACTACGGCGAACGTAAAGTTCGGGATCATCCTTGAGCGCTTCGAGAATGGGAAACACCGGGCTTGGATCCTTCACGAATGCCGGCAGACGCGGAGCCCAGGGCAATCGCGGCCGCGTCCCTTCGGAGCAAAGCCGGCGCACATGCGGGTCGGCATCGCGCGTCCACTCCAACAACTGTGCGAGCGTGCGATCCGGCCAGCGCATCAGGAACGGGCGAATCGAGAACTCCGCCGTGAAACGCCGCGTCAATTCGTACTGGGCGTGCATCGACACCGCGAACGGAGCGCGTCCGCCATTGTGCTCTGCATCCAACCCGTAAGCACCCACGAAGCAGCTGTGGGGAAGATAAAAGAAGACTCCCAAGCCGGGGTCGTCCATCTCCGCCTGCGGCGGCGTCAGGGAACGCAGCAAAATCGCCACCGCCTCGCCGTAATGCTGCGGTAGATACGCGCGAAGCACGCGGGCCAGATGCTGCCCGCGTTGAATCAGGGCGAGCGGCGCAAGCCCCGCCAAAGCGGCGCGGCGAAAAGCAGCCGCCTTGAATGGGGGATGGGCCGCGGTGAGGTTGTGGGCGAGGCACTCGATGGCATCAATGTCCAACAGGTCCTTCAACGTGCTGCCTTTTTCAATCGAACCCGGTGCCCGGGGCAGGCGCAATTCGTTGAATTTTCCGCCCTCGATAAAACGGCCGGGAGACGTTCGTTGGGCGGGTAGATTCGACATCGAGGGAGAGAGGAACAGACAAAAGCGAGGTCATTGGACTTGGGTCAAAGTCCAAGCGAGAAACCGCGCTTCCCAGCCAGAAGCCCAAGCAGCGAAAGGTTGAAACGTCCTCATCATCCTCACTCCCTTCCGCAGCCACAACCCAGGCACAGCCAGAAGGTCATTAGATTCTACCATTAAAGCAATAAAGCGGCACCTGAGCCTTCAACGTGGGTCAGCTAATCTTGGACGTCGAACACCATTGTCGCAGTCATCTCGATCAAGCACGCCGATCGACCGACCGTGCGGCGGCCACAAAATAGGAAGAACCGAAGCACTCCCATGAAAGATCACGTTTATAAGCTCATCGAACTCACTGGCACTTCGACCACGTCCATCGAGGACGCTGTGAACAAAGCCATCAAACGCGCTCACAAAACCGTCAAGAATCTCGCGTGGTTTCAAGTGACCGAAACGCGCGGGAACATCGTCAAGGGAGCCGTGCAACACTGGCAGGTCACGATCAAGGTGGGCTTCACGGTGGAGAATTAATTCGCCCAGCTCAGCCCGGGCGAAACCTGCTTTGGTGGACCTAGACGTCAGTCGAACGCTCGTGATGCCCGCTGGCCACGGGGAGGGCCGATCCAGCGCCGCGTCCGTCAACGTATCATCCACCGTACCACGGCCCCAAGCCGCGGTCCCGTTTTGGGACACGCGGCGCCGACTCGTTTTCACCACCGTTTTTCCACAGTCGGCGGGAAAGCACCAAGGTGCAGCCAAAACCCAGGATTTATCATGAAAACACTTATCAGCCGTGAGGTTCGCCTTGCCGCCCGCCCCGATGGCCTGCCCTCCGCGGCAAACTTCGTTCTCGGACAAACCGAATTACCCCCTCTGAATGAGGGGCGGATCCTCGTACGCAATTTATATATGTCGGTGGACCCCTACATGCGGGGCCGGATGAACGCCGGAAAGTCCTATACTCCTCCGTTTGAAATTGGCGAGCCCCTGTCCGGCGGTGCCGTGGGCGAGGTGATCGAATCG
>CAYVDZ010000378.1:0-5696 GCA_964450575.1 uncultured Opitutus sp. | reverse complement strand
ACCCATACCCGCGACGCGCCGAGTTCGCGCTTCAGGCGGAGCGCGTAGTCCGCGACCACTTCACCGCCGAGAAACACCATCGCCAGCTCTTCGCCAAATGCCCAAACCTGCACCGGTAGCCGAATCCCGGTGGGCAGCGGCCGCCCCGCGTCGAGTTCTTGGAGAAACTTCATGGCGGCGTAGGCTATTTGCGGTTTGTTCTTGAGCCGCTCTTCCAGCTCGGCTCGCGGGACGGAGCGCGCCAGCGGGATCTCAACGGCCTGGAACTTTGCGCTCGTGACGCGGCCCAGTGGCTGCATTTCGCCCGCGAACAACCGCGCGACCTCGCCCGCCACGGTCTTTCCATGGGTCGCGACCTCAGGCAACCCGCGCGGTTGCGGATCGGAGTCGGCGCCGCATCCGATCGCCACCAGCGCGACCGCCCCCGAGTGCGCGGCTTCGATGCGGGTAGCCGCGTCGCCCGCCCAATCCGAATGCACGAAATTCTCACCGCCTTTCAACACCGTGCAATGACATGCGTAGTTTACCAGTGCCGCGCGCACCGTGCCGTTCGCATCCACCGCCCGCAACACCGGCAAGGCATGATCCACGGGCCCACCGGGCGTGGATTTATAGCCGGTGTATTTGCCATCGACGATCAGGCGACGGTTCACGGCGAAGTCTGCCGTGCCTTGGGCCCATGAGAGTCGGGCCGGCCGCCGGTCTGCCAGAGCGGCGAGTGCGGCGACGATCATTTGTTCGCGCAGCCGAAGGGTGAATTTTTCCAGCCGGCCCGCCACGTCGTCGGGCAGATCGCGTGAAAACATGAACGGAATCGTACCGACGATCGCGGGCCCGTTGTGCTGATGCGTTGCGCAGATGGCGATGCGCTCACGCGTGATCATCGGATACTGCATCTGCACCGCCCGGGCGACCGCATCGCTGAGCGCTTCGCTCACCGCGATCACTTCCGCCGTTACGATCAAGACTGGGCCCTCAGCATCCGAACCGATCGCGAGTGCCCGAACATGGAGCGGGGCGACGACGCGGGTAGCTTCTGTCGTTCGTTGCTGGTAGCCGGCGAGCTGGATCGGCAGGTCGGGCGTGATATCCGCGCGCGCCGACCCAACCTGCACGAGCGGCCCGGCTGCGCGCAACAGTGTCACACCGAGCGCGAGCATTGAAAAAATCCGACACAGTGAAAACGCGAGGCGCATAGGGAAGAACAGCACCGCAATCTACCCGCACTCCTGGCAGCGGCAAGGCTTGCGTCCATGTCGGTCCAGTTAAAATCAATTGGGATTGGCCGACCAGGTTACCGCGGCCAAAATGGATCAGCCCAAACCGGTGACGCCACCCGTCAAGTTCCGCCGGATCCTGGCAGGGCCCGAGAGCGTGCCAGGCTCGGAGACGGGACGGAGCCCGTTGCGATGCTCACTATTCCGATTCCCGGGCGCTCTAACTTTCGGTCTCACCCCATTTCCGAAATCCTGATTCATGGTTAGCTTAATCCATGTTGTATGTATCCTCGAACTCGTAGCCGGCCGAAACGCCGTTTCACGGTATAGGTAAGTTACAGGTAAACTTGCTTCGCTCGCTCCCGATCCCGCCCCACCGCCCTCCTCTCCACGCCCCACACCCGACGCTCATGAATGTCGACGATTTCTTCAAACATCACGGTATCACGGAAAATCCCTTCGGCGCCGAGGAGGCCCGACATGACCCGATCTTCCAGCGGTTGATCGACGATAACACCAGCCATCCGGATTTCGGCAAAATTCTCGGGCGGATCGATCAACCGTCCGCCGCAATCGTTTTTGGGGAAAAGGGGAGCGGGAAAACCGCCATTCGCCTGCTCATCGGTCGCAAGGTCGCGGAGCACAATCGTGCCGTCGCGGCCGGTCAGGCCGATTCAGCGGTTAACGGACAACGGTCCACCAGTCGCACGTTTCTCGTGGCGCATGACGATCTCAACCCGGCGCTCGATCGCTTCGTGAAACATCGCCGGCGGTTCTCGTCTGATCGCGACCTTTCCCAAGTGACCGAAAAACTGCTCGCGCAGTTTCGGCTGGTGGATCACCAGGACTCGATTTTGTCCAAAGCGGTGACGCGACTCACCGATGCGGTGCTCGAGGAAAACGTCGCACGAGTGGCGGCGAACGGCGAGGACACCATCGAACTGTCGCAACCGGTGAAACTCGTGCGGGCGATGCCGCATCGTTTGCGGGTGAACCTGGCGATCCTCGCCGCGCTTTACGATCAACCCGCGGACGGAAACGTCATCGCGCGCTGGCAGCGATTGCGGAGCCGATTGCGGCTGGGCTGGATCATGCCGATCGGGATGGCTAAGTTCTTTGGAATTGCGCTCGTGATCGCGGCGCTGGGCTTCGCCGGCGCACGCCTGGTGATGGCGCCCGGGAATCATCCGGCGTGGCTTTTTTATGCGATGGTTCTGAGTGCAGCGGTTGGAATCGTGCTCCTGGGAATGTGGGGGTGGCAGACCTTTTCGTTATGGACGCTCACGCGGCGCATTCATCGCGACACGCCGACGATCGACCGCACTCCCGGTGAACTCCGGCGGATGCTCAGCCTTCTTCGTGCGGGCGACTTGAGGCACCAGCCCTGGCCGCTTGCGCAGGCGGGCAGCGATGCCCGATACGATCTCACCCGCCGATTGCTCGATGTGCTCAGCCACTTTGGCTACGGTTCGATGATAGTCCTGGTCGATCGCGTCGACGAACCCACGCTTGTCAGCGGCAAACCGCAGCGGATGCAGAGCATCATCTGGCCGATGCTCGACAATAAATTCCTGCAGCAACAGTCGCTGGCGGTGAAACTGCTTCTGCCGATCGAATTGCGCTATCAGTTGCAGCGTGAGTCGGGTGACTTCTTTCAGGAAGCCCGGCTCGATAAACAAAATATGATCGATCGCCTGACGTGGTCCGGCGCGACGTTATATGATCTCTGTAGTAACCGTCTTCGCGCCTGCCATCAGCCGACACCCGGCGGAGCGGACGCGCGGCCGATCCAGTTGACCGACCTGTTCGCCGCCGACGTGAATCGGCAGATGGTGATTGATGCGCTTGAACAGATGCATCAGCCGCGGGATGCGTTTAAGTTTTTATATGCCGTGGTGCAGGAGCACTGCCGCATGGTCAGTGCGGACGAGGCGGCCTACCGCATTCCGCGTTTGACGCTCGAGACCGTCCGACGAACCCAGGCGCAGCGGGTGCAGGAACTACACCGCGGTCTCGCCCCGGCCTGAGCTGAGGCTGATGCTTTTCGCCTATAACGAAGCGGCGTTGCTCCCGCTTAAGCGTGAAGCCTGGCTGCAGCGGGGCATCGCCTGATGGGCCAGTTTTTTCCGTCCATCGCGGCCCCTCGAACGCGTGAAAGATGAGCAACACGATCTTTAGCCGGTCGCGTCCCGGTCTGGCGGTTATTTATTCCCCGGCTGCTTGCGGCCCTGTTTGCTGCCGCGCGTTTCTGGCGGGATGGGAAGGGGAAGGTAATCGCGTTCGAGGATCATCCATTCGTGGAGCGCAGCGCTGAGTTCCTGCTGGACCGTCGCCACTGACGCCCGTCCATACAGGTTGATAAGTTCGGCGGGATCGGAACGCAGATCGAAGAGTTCAAACATCGGACGCGATGACGCGAAATAGAGCGCGGAGAATGTTGGCTCCAGATTACCGCTTTGATGGCGCTGCACGAGCTCCTGCCAAAAGGCCTGGCCGCCGAAATCCACCGGCGCATATGGAAGATGCCCGAGCGCATTATAGACCAGCTTGTGGGTTTTAGAAACAACGACGCGACCGAGATCAAACCCGGCACTATTCCCCGGCAAGCTGGACGCATGGGGTCCGCGTTCCGCGAAGATATGAGAACGGGCGGTGAACGACTCCCCCCGCAAGAGGTTTAAAAAACTTCGGCCGGTGATCTCTGGCGACACGGGTACACCCGCCGCTTCGAGGAACGTAGGTGCGAGATCTTCGCCGCTGATGAGCTCGGTGGTACTCGAGCGCGGTTTGACGCGGCCCGGCCAGCGCACAATCAGAGGCACGTTGATGCCGAATTCGTAAAGCGTCCCCTTGCCTCGGAATTGGGATGCGCCGTTGTCGCCCATAAACGCAACGAGCGTCGTCTCCGCCATCCCGCGTTTCTCCAGCTCGGCCATGACTTGACCGAAAAATACATCGAAGTGGGCGATCTCATCATAGTAACGCGCAAAGTCCTCACGCACGCCGGGTGTATCCGGGTAATGGGCGGGCAGCTTCAGCCTCGCGGGATCATGTTTCATCGGCCCCTGCGTGCTGAGCGGTCGGTGCGGATCGCTGGAGCAAAGTTGGAGGAAGAAGGGTTTTTCTCCGGGCTTGAGATCAAGGAATTCGCGGAATTGGCCCAATGCCGTCTCGTTGTCCGGAGTTGAATTCACATAATCCAGCCGATCACGAAATGTCGTCAGCCGGTGTTTGGCGAACACGGCCCGTGATTCGGCCGTGGTCGGTGCACCCTCGAGATGATACGTCCGACCGGCCACGCCGGTGAACCAGCCCGCGGCCCGCAACGCTTCTGGAAACGTCTTCACGTCTCGCGGCAACGGCGCCGAAAACCGCGTCATGTCGATCGCCACCGGCGAACGGCCCGTCATGATACTGGCCCGCGAGGGCACACATTGCGGACTCGTCACGTAGGCGCGGTCGAAGCGCATGCCTTGCGCCGCGAACGCATCCAGATTCGGCGTCATGATATCCGGATTCCCATATGCGCCCACGTGCGGGGCACTGTGATCGTCCGTAAGAATCAGAAGGATATTCAACGTGCCCGGAGGCACGGACGCCGCGACCACGCCGCTTGTGATGAAGGCAAGGCACGAGTACCACAGCCAGCATCGTATAGCCGGACGCAAACAGAGTGATATCATAAGGGAAGATAAAGGGCTTTCGAGGGATCAGGACCGAAGGGTGATGAAGAGCGTCAGCTCGCGCGAATCGGTTGGAGGGAAGTCGGCGTTAGCCGGCGGGGTGGGGTGACGCTCGGAATTGTTCGCCCTTTGCGTGGTCGGATACACGCGATCTTGAATCACCGAGGATCACAGCGTCCGGAGCCGGAGGTTGCGCAGCGCCGCCGTCGTCATATAGGTGGCCACGCCGAGGGGAAGTGATTTGTCGATCTCGCCCCACCGCAGCGTGATCTTCCGGCCTTTGATTTCCAGATCGACCTTTTGCTCATTATCAATCCACGCCTCGATCTTTTCGTCTGTAACCTTTACGCGGATACGATACCACCGGTTGTCCGCGAACTCCATTCCCATGGTCGTGTCGTTGTCCGAGGCGTCGTAGCCATCGACATTTGAGAGTCCAACGACCATCCCGCCCCAGCCGCCGACAATGAACGTGCACGCCGATGCTCCCACGGGAAAGGTCAGGCCGCAAAAGAAGTCCTCGCCGTCGAGTTTCATCGCCTCGACTTCGATCTCGTAGTTCGTCCGGGGCAGTTCCGAGCTTTTTGTCCAGGTCACTCCCGATAGCGTAACGCCCCGTTCGAGGATGATCGCCCCTGGCCCGCCGCGAAACGGGGTTTCAATTTTCACCGTGCCTTCGCCTTCGAATCCCGACTGCGTCCACGCCCCGCGGGTCCGGCCGTCGAACAGGCTGCGCCATTCGGGGGCTTTCTCGGCCCCCGGGAGCGGCGCCAGCGCGATTCCCAGGCAGCACGAG
>CAYVDZ010000377.1:5250-5703 GCA_964450575.1 uncultured Opitutus sp. | reverse complement strand
GTTTCACTGTCGTACTTAGCGCCCGTGTTGATGATCGAAACACAGTCGATGAGCTTACCCAATGGGATGCCCCGTCCGTAGTCGCGCACCCGCAACATGCGGTCGTTGAGTTCGACCTCGATCTTCCGGCCGAAACCCATCGTGAATTCGTCGATCGAGTTATCGATCGTTTCCTTCAGGAGCACGTAGATGCCATCTTCAGCGTGGGTCCCGTTGCCGAGCCGGCCGATGTACATGCCCGGACGCAGCCGGATATGCTCGAGGGAGGAGAGAGTCTTGATGCTGGCTTCGGTGTAGGCTTGGGCCATGAAAGTGGGATCGAGGTTCGAAAGGCGAAAGGAACAGCGTTCGTTCGCCTGCCGGCGTGACAAGCGAAAAGCCGGGCCCGGTGAAAGCAGGCGAGCCCACGACGACGCACCCAGGACTCCACGCCGGCGGAGGACACACCTCGCC
>CAYVDZ010000377.1:2844-5240 GCA_964450575.1 uncultured Opitutus sp. | reverse complement strand
AATCGGTTTAACGCCCCGCGGATGCGCGATTGCGTCGCTCAAGGCTGCGCCCAATCTTCTCATCCACACTCATGAAAAAAATCCTCGGAAGTCTCTTCGTCGTGGTCCTGATCCTGGCGGTCGGACTTTATTTCACGGGCCAGTATTTTCTCGGCTCGATTGCCAAGGCCGGTGTCAACAAGTTCGGGCCGGGCATAACCCAAACGAAGGTTAACCTCGAAGGCGCCCACATTTCGCCGTTTTCCGGCGTCGGCACCCTCTCCGGGTTGACCGTGGGAAATCCGAGCGGTTGGAGCGCGGGCGAGGCGTTGAGTCTCGGCAAGATCCACATGCAAGTTGAGCCGATGTCGCTCTTCAAAGATGTGATTGTGATCAACGAATTGATCATCGAGCAGCCTGAGTTTCTCTACGAAACCAAGATCGTCGCCAGCAACATTGGCGACCTCCTGAAAAACGTCGAAGCCGCGGTCGGTTCCAAAACCAGCCAGCCTCAGACCGAAGAGGGTAAGCCCATCAAGATGATCATCAAGAAACTCGTGCTCCGCGAAGGCCGGGTGAAGTTGGGCATCGGCACTCAAGTGACCACGCTTCCCATGCCGCCGATCGATATGACAAATATTGGGGTGGAGGAAGGGGGCGTCACGCCGACCGCGGTCGCCTATGCCGTGATGCGCAACGTCACCGCCAACGTCGTCTCCGCGACCGCCGGCGCCATGGGCCAGATCGGCGGCACTTCGGGCGCCGCCGCCTTGGAGGCCGCCAAACAGGCGGGCGACGCCATCAAGGGCTATTTTGGAGGGGAAAAGAAAAAGCAGCCGTAAGCCACCGGTGAAACAGACATTCCTGTCTGTCTGATTTGGGTCGAACCCAGCCGACGGAACACACGTGCCCGCGTTCCGCGCCTCCCCGCGTTACCCCGTCCCAAACCGCCGGCAGGAATGCCCGCGTCACGCTTCAAACCCGCCGAGCCACCTTGAACCGCGCGCCGCATTGACGCCCGCCTTCCGCAGCGTTGCGCTGCTGCCATGAAGGTAACCTATTTCTTCGAAACATTCTCATCGTGGTGCCTGCTGGCCGAACCGAGTTGGGCCGAACTCAAGCAGCGCTACGCGGGGCGCGCGACATTCGAGTGGAAAATTGCGTTAATGAATCCCGAAGACTTCCCGGACTCGCGGGAACACTGCGATTGGTATTATCGCCGCAGTGGCGCGACCGTGATGCGGACACCCTTCATGCTCAACTCGGGGTGGTTCGAGCCGGAACGGAAAGGCCAGTTTCGAGCGCCCAACCTGGTGGCCGAAGCTGCGCGCGACTTCGGTTTTGATGGCGACGAAATCCGCTGCGCCCTGGCCCATGCCGCATTGCGCGAAGGCCATAAAGTCGGCGATCTCGACCTCGCCGTCGATATCGCGGTCACCGCCGGCTCCGGCAAACTCGATGCCGCACTCCTGCGTTCGGCCTCCACTTCCGACGCCGTCCGGGCACGGGTGGAAGCAAGCACCCAGGACTTCTTCGCTCATCAACTCAACCAGCGGCCGTCGTTCGTGCTCACGGATGCGATTGGGGACAAAGCCGTGTTTTCAGGCCTGGTTCACCTCGCGCCCTTGGTGGCGACGATCGATGCGATGCTGTCCGACACCGCCGCGTACGCCTCCCATCGCGCGCACTACGGCCCGCCGCCCAGCGCCTGATCGCCGCGTACTGCTATAAAGGTTCGGTTTTGCACGTCCTGATCGGTCTTGCGCAGCTGTTTCATTCCCTTCTCCAAGACAGCTGCCCATCGCTCCCGCCGCCCTTCCCGGGTCCCCGCAATGAAATGCGCTACGGCCGGCTGGCTGTCTTTCTCCTTCGCTCGTTCGATCGCTCCTTCTCAAACGATCGCCAGGCTCACCGAACTCACCAGCCACCCCTCCGCAACGAATGCCCACTCTGAGCCAAGATCTGCGGCGCAACCGCGCCCGAACGCGGCGATACTGCGCGAAAATTGCCTGTCAGGTGTCTGCCACCTGTCTGACCCGTTGCCTGCCCACTCTTCACCCTCCCATGAAAAAGCGCTCCTCCACTCACCGGTCAACCGCCTCCCAGCCCGGTGAGTCCGCGCCGCACCGTGCTTCGGCAAAGGCCCCGAATTTCGAGCTCCTGCCGGACCTTGCCCACGAAACACCGCACGCGGAACCGAGGCACGGAACGGAACTCGAACTCGAAACCGTGCGGATCGGCTACTTCAATCCCGACGCGCGCGCGGTGTTCGTTGCCGGCAGTTTCAATAACTGGGAAACGAACACCCTCGCGATGGAACGTGACGATACCGGCAACTGGTCCGTCGAGCTCTCCCTGCCTCCCGGCGAATACCGGTATCGCCTCGTCGTCGATGGCGAGTGGCGCGACCACCCCGG
>CAYVDZ010000377.1:0-2834 GCA_964450575.1 uncultured Opitutus sp. | reverse complement strand
CCTCGTTGCCAGTCTCTGCGAGGGGAACGACGCCGTTATCATGGTGTGATTCGCCACCGATGAATGAGACGCGGATCCCGTTCTTTCCGCCGCTGCGCCGCACCGAACAAGCGCATCCGGATACCGGATACTGATTACCGGCTACCCAAGGCCGAAAAAACGCCAATCCAGAGTGTCACGTAATACGTGACATTGCCGGCGGACGGTTCACCCCAAATTCGGCGGTTCAGATGAGCCACGGATGAAAGAGATGGCACAGACCCAGAGAATTGCAGATCAAGGAGCACCTGACTGCCATCTACCCGCACGGTGAAGGGCCCGAAATACAGAAATGCCAATACTGCGGACGCGCACGTGATGGTGTCGCGCCGCATAAAGGGCGAAGCCGCCCCAGCCGCAGCCAAGGTCGAGCACGCGCTGGCCCGGCAGGATGCGCAGATTGCGGCACAAATACTCGAGCTTCGCGGTCCGGGCCGCCGCCAGATCATCCTCGCGCTGTTCGAAATAGGCGCAGGAGTAGATCATCCGCGGATCGAGCCAGAATTGGAAAAACGCGTTCGACCCATCGTAGTGAAACGAGACCGCCTGCCGGTCCCGCGCGCAGGCATGCAGCGCATCCGCGAAGTCCCGCAGCCGCCGCCAGCCTTTGCCGGGCGGCGGCGATACCGGCCGACGCGTGACGTGGAACCAGGTTCGCAACAGTTTCCGATTCACTCCTCCGCCCGCCGCCAGCGCATCGGCCAACTCCACGCCGCTCCAAGATTGCCGACAACGTCAACATCGCCGCGGAGGAACGCTTCAGCGAGCGTCCGTTCGTCGGGTGCCCGAGCAGCAGTCCACGTGCATCCGGGCGCTTCAGCATTATCAACGCAGCTCGCGGCCGGTCGTCCGGCCACAGCGCTCCATCGGGCAATTGGAAAGATACATTTTCCAGCGGAACGTCCGCAAAAAGGTATCAGGAAAACCGACCTGCTGCGTCGGTTTCAGCAATGAGACAGTCGTCATGGGCTTGTCCTCGCGTCAGGGATTTTTAATCGCTCCGAATGATCCGGCATCAACCGGCTGGGCGAGATCGCCGCAGCGCGCTTCAGCCGCTATTGAAGCAGGATTCCCAGCGTGCCGTCTACCGGGCCATTTACCAGTCGCGGAGACGGTTAACGCCCGTGTTGCCCGCGTACCGGTGCCGCGTCCACTTCGCGGATCGCGATGTAATTGCCGCGGGTTTTTCGCTGGAACGAGCGGGGCGGGAGACTCCCTTCTGGTTACTACGTAGAAAGTACCCAAATTTCTCACCGGGAATCTGAAACTACATGCCAACATTTTCCTTAAAGCAATTATTGCAATTGTTTATCGGAACTACGTATTTTTCCCCAAAATAAGGACCAGAAAACGCCTGATACGTTTCCCCCCTCCTATTTGGTAAGCTCGCCCGGTTGGCTGGAGGGTAAATTGCCAAGGCAATTTCCCGGTCCGGTTCCCGTCTCCCTCCTCACTTCACAATCGCCGCGCCCCCCCGTCCCTTCCGGAATGGCCAATCACCTCGCGATCCATTCGTTTTGCCAGTCGCTTTCTGATTATCTTTCACAGCGGCACGCGACCTATGCGCCCCCCAGCGGGGTCCCCGCCTTGCCGTCGGCCAGTTTCACGGTCTTAAGCTCCTCGAAATTCAGTTCCTCTGACGCGATCACGAATGGCACCGTCTCCCTCTTTCTTCATCGCATCACGATCAACAATCACCTGCGCAACACGCGCACGCGCTCGGCCGTGGGTCCGCTTGGCTTGGATTTGCATCTGCTGCTGACGATCTGGGCCGACGATGCGGATGATGAACACATCCTCCTCGCCTGGGCCATGCGGGAGCTGCACCAGCATGCGTTTCTTGATCAGAGTTCGCTCAGCGCCGACGCGGGCTGGGCGGTCGATGAACAGATCAATCTCGTGCCGGCCGAGCTGCCGCCAGAAGAGATGGCGCGAATCTGGGAAGCCGCGCACCGCGGTTATCGGCTGAGTTATCCGTTCATCGGTCGCCTCGTGCGGATCGATGCCGATCAACTGCCGGACGGCGCGCCGGTGGTCGCCACCCGTTTCGCGTATAGCGACGAGATCAAGCCGCCCTCGCCATGATCGAGCTGCAAGACAACCGCGTCCTGGGCGCGATTCGCTGGATCGACGCCGTCACGCAGGCGCCCATCACGTTGCCACTCACGGTCAGCAGCGAAACGCTCCGCTTCACCCGAAACCACAGCGGGTTCGCCGTCATCACCTTTGCCGAAGGGCTCGAACGCACGATTCCTGTCTTCGATCTCGCCGACCTTCCGCCGGCGGACGTGGTCGCACCCGGAACGCTGGCACGCGAGGCCGTGGTCGAGGATCCCAGCGGCACCTATCTGCCCGCGAAATTTACGATCAATCTCCCCCGCAATCCGTCGGCCGCCGTTCTCCCGCCGACTAGTCAGCGTCCGCCAAACTCGCTCTTCACCCCGATCGACGTTCCGCTGCTCCCTTCACCGATGGCGCGCCTTGCTCCGGGCTGCGCGCAAGTGCGGGTCTTAATTCAGGATGACGAGGGCGCCCCCATTCCTCACGCGCTGGCACGCGTCGTTGCCACCAGCGATGATGCCATCCTGGGCTGCGGCCTCGCCGATCATCGCGGCGAAGCGCTCGTCGCGATTCCCGGGCTCAAACATTTCGCCCCGGGCGCGACGCCCGAGGAAGTCGTGAGCGTTGAAACCGCCGCGCGCCTCGAAATCATCCACCCGCCGGCCGACGCCGGGGTTGTGGACTGGGTCGCGCTACGGGCCGCCACCGTGGCCGGCGGGTGGATGATTTCGAGG
>CAYVDZ010000376.1:0-5713 GCA_964450575.1 uncultured Opitutus sp. | reverse complement strand
TGTCGGCGATCTCGTCGCCTTGATGAAAGTGTTACCGTCATATATCCCGCACCATTCCGACTCTGACCCGGAGATTGAAAAATCAACCGATGTCGGCCGACCCGGCTGATCCTCCTGGCTATGCTCGCTCGCCGGACATCGGAGGCGAGAGGCGATCGAAGGAAGCCGGTTCCAGTCCACGTCACAGTCGCACTTAAGTGGGATAAACGATTCCCTTCACCTTTCATTTCTCGTGGAGCAGAATCGCACCCCGCGCAGCCTCCCGTTTCGCGTTTCCGGTCACCCGCGGACGAGTTCGATATAAAACGTGCTACCTAAGCCAGGCGTAGATTCGAGCCAGATGCGACCATTCATCCGCTCGACCGCGCGACGCGCGATGGCCAGACCCACTCCACTCCCCGGGTACTTCGTATACCCGTGAAGGCGCTCGAAGATCTCGAAAATACGGGCGTGATACTTCTCCTCGATCCCGATGCCATGATCGCGCACGTGAACGACCACCCCGTTCGCAGATTCCGTCGCGCCGATTTCGACGCGGGGCAGCACGCCGGGCCGCGTATATTTGAGTGCGTTCGTCAAGAGGTTGGCGAATACTTGGCCCAGGATAACGCGGGACCCGCGCACCGGCGGTAGGGCAGGAGAAACACTCACGTCCGCGTGCATTTGTTGAATCATTCCCCGGTGTTCGATCAGGACATCGCTGAGGACCTCACTCAGATCGAGTGCCTGCAGCACAACCTCTTCCCGGGCCAGCATGCTGTATTCCAGGAGATGTTTCAGCGTTTCCTCCATTCGGATCGCGGCATTTTCGATTCGATGGAGCATACCGGTGCCCTCCTCATCCAGCGACTCATGATGATCGCTTAACACGATCCGCGCATAATTGCTGATCGTGACGAGCGGAGCGCGTAAATCGTGCGAGATGGAATAATTGAAAGCTTCCTGCTCCCGATTGATCTCCTCCAACATTCGTTGCGTCCGCTTCAACTGCGCCACATCCGCCACCGCAATATGGATATGGCGCTCCACTCCTGGCAGAGCCGGTGCGAGCCGGCTGGAAAGCTGAACGGCGACTTTCGAGGACTCACGCAGACGAAGCTCCAGCTCCAAGATCGACTGCTGCCCCGATGCAGCACAGGCCTCGAGGTGCGCGGCGAATCGCCCGGCGTCATAAGCGTTCAGAAATCGTCGAAGAAATTTGCCCACCACCTCACTCCTCGACTGGTCGAGCAGTTCCATGGCGGCCGGGTTCGCCCCTATAATCTGGCCCTGAAGCGACACGATCAGGTAGCCGGTGGGCAGGTGATCAAACAGGTCGGAATAGCGCCGCGCCGACTGCTCGAGTTCCTGCTGGGTCTCGCGCAGCGCGCGATTCTGCATCTCGAGCTCGACCCGGTGCACCTGCAGTTGCTGCACCGTTTGCTGAAGATCATCGATCGCCGCTGCGCTGGCCGCGGAAGCCCGGCACTGGAGTTCGCGAAGATTCTCCACCAGCTCCTCTTTGGAGAGCGAGGCTAGGTCCTTGTCGGAAAATGAATCGAGGCTGGAGTCTTTCAAGCTCGTGAAAAAGTGAGTAGATACAACGGGTACGTCTTAATCCCACTCGAAATAGGGCGCGCATTGAACAGAAAGCCGGTCGGCCCTGTATTGCGTAAATCGATGCAAACCCGCTCTGTAGTCAAGCTTCCCCGACTAGGGAGAACGCCTAACAAGGCGCCGCGAAAATCGTTCAACCCATCGGGTCCGTGCACCACGTCGAAGAAGGAACGGTTCTGCGCCTGCTCGCGCGAGATGTGAAGCAACGTATAAAACGCGTCGTTCGCATTCTGGATTCGTAACTCTGCCGTCAGCACCACAAGCGCCTCGCGCGTCGACTCCATAACGGCCTGGGCAAGGTTTCTTGCCTCCTGCAAGTCCGCCATCGTGCGTTTCATTTGGTCGATATCAATCAAGGTCAGCCCAACGCCGTCGATCTTGTTCTCCGCGGTCTTATAGGGACGAAGCCGCAATGAATACCACGACCCTTGAGTGTCCTGGACTTCCAGTTCACGCACCGTGAGCGACTCCATCACATCCCCGATCAGCTGGGGCAGATCGGGTAAAGCCAGCTTTATATTGATATCACTCAAGGGCCGGCCGATGTCGGTCGGGATCACATTTAGAACCTTTTGCGCCATCGGCGTAAACCGCCGAATCCGGAGATCCTGCCCAAGGATGATAATGGGCAAATGGACGCTGCTGATCAGATTCTGCAGGTCATTGTTGACCTGCATCAGCTCGAGCTGCCGGCTGTGCAGCTCTTCATTGACCGTCGTCAGTTCTTCGTTGGTCGATTGCAGCTCTTCCTTTGCCGTCTCCAGTTCCTCGTTCGTGCTTTGCAACTCCTCGTTGCTCGACTGTACTTCCTCATTGGCCGCGCGGAGCTCCTGATTGGTCATTTCATGTCGCGCGATAATGGATTGCAAGGTACCGCGGGTCGACCGCAGGTCCTGACGGAGTTGATCGATTTGTGCGGCCGAGGCCGTAGCGGGGTCGGTGGGCGCGGGAACCGGGGCGGGGCCGGTCGACGTCGAAAACAACACCAGATAAAACCGTTCCCGCGAACGCCCGGAATCGATCGGAGTCACATCAATGTCCACCAAGCATGTCTCTTCTTCCCGCATCATCCTCACCCCGGACCGCTGGATCCGGATGTTCTGCTCCCTCGCTTCCCGGTGTGCCGCTTCGACATCAGAGGTCAGACCTTCCCGTGCCATCCGCAGCACGTTGAGGCTGGCCCGGCCCGACACGGGCGCGAGATAACGAGACACATCCCCGCGAAACTGGAGTATCTCCAAATCGTCGTTCACCAGTACTCCCACCGGTCCCTGCCGGGTAAGTACAATGCGATCTGCCTCGCGAATGATGTCGGAAGGTTCCTTGAGGTCGTCGACCCTGGAGGTGGCTGGCGGTTTGGAAGCAATGGACGCACTGGCCGCCTGATGTTCACGGGCAAAGTCCAGACTAATGCGGCGCGGCGTGGCTTTCCGGGAGTAAATCCGAAACCGACGATCCACGAGGCGAAACAACTCCGCGTGCGCTCCGATACTTTCAGAGCTTCCGAGGAACAAATACCCGGTCCGAACCAGCGAGTAATGGAAAACGGGAATGAGCTTCCGCTGGAGGTGCGGGCTCAGATAGATCATCACATTACGGCAGCTGATCAGATCCAAACGGGAAAATGGGGAGTCCCCGATCACATTCTGCTGCGCGAATACACACATATCCCGGATCGGCTTCTGCACCATATAGCCATCCTCGGTCTTGAAGAAGAACCGTCTTAGCCGCTCCGGACTTACGCCACTCACCTCGGCGGTCGAATAGCGACCGGCCCGTGCGGCGCTAATCGCCGTATCACTGATGTCCGTCCCGAAAATCTGCACGGGGAGTATATTCCCGGTGTCTTCCAGCAATTCGCGGATTATAATCGCGATCGAATAGGTCTCCTCGCCGGTTGCACACCCGGAGATCCACGCCCGGATTGGTGTTCCGTCACCATGATGACTGATGATCGAGGGCAGGATGTCCGTGCGCAAAAACTCGAAATTGTCAGAGTCCCGGAAGAACTCTGTGACATTAATAAGGAGGCTATCGTAAAGCTCATCCAACTCCGCCCGACTTCGTTGCACCAGGTTCACGTAATCCGCCAGCGAGCTGGCCTTCGTTAATGCCATCCGCCGAGCTAGCCGCCGCTTAATTGTCGTTTGCTTATACTGACTAAAATCGACACCCGTGTGGGCAAGAAGGAGGCGGAAGATCGCCGTCAGCTGTTCTAATTCCGGCCGTGGGTCGCCCCGCTTAACCCTGGCGAGCGTGCGCCAGCTCTCGTCGTAGTCGTGCGTCAGCTTCACCAACTCACGGGCAATACCGTCGGGCGGCAGCACCCGATTGACGCAGTTCGCGTCGATTGCGCTCCGCGGCATCGTCGGGAAACCAGCCGTGCCGGGATCCTGGGCAAACACCACCCCCCCTGCTCGCTGAATCGCCTGCAAGCCGCTCGTGCCATCCGCGTTACTTCCCGACAGGATCACGCCGACGGCGCGCTCCTTCGCATCCTCTGCCAGTGCGCAAAAGAAAAAATCGATCTCCTTCCCGCTGCGCTCCCGCGATTCATCCAGCAGCATCACCCCTTGATGAAGGGTAACACACGTTTTCGACGGGGCCACGTAAACGTGCGCGGCTTGTACCGACTGGCCATTTTGCGCCCATTGCACGGGCATGGCCGACACCCGACCGAGCAACTCCACCAAATGGCTCGCATGACTGGCGTCCAAGTGCTGGACGATTACAAGCGCGAGCCTCGTCTCCTTCGGCAGATTTCGCAAAAGCTCAGAGGCGGCGTCCAAACCCCCCGCCGAGGCTCCCACCCCAACGATGAACAGCGCATTCTCCGCCGAGGATGCGGTGGTCTCAACGGTCGAAGCCTGAACAGCGGGCTTCGATTCGTCGAGTGGGCTGGCTGGAGGGAGCGCTTCGCTCATGGGACAACAACTACAGTTTACCAATAAGGCTGATAATCAAGCCTTTTCGGGTCGATCGATTTGTAAAAATCCCTGCGACAAGAACCTTCCCCCTCCCTTCGGGAAAGACCGGCAAATGCATCCAACCCTCCGTCATCGGCTCTTGAAAAGAGTGGTCCGTGTTACCCTGAAAACACCATCGCCCCATGAATTCCCGCATCTGGTCCGCATGCGACTGTTTCTGCCGCGCACTCTCAGCATTGATGGCCGCGGCCGACGTCAGCCCATGCGCCTCCGAGCGCCGTGCCAGCTCGGAAATTGCAGTTGAAGCCACAGATTTCACAGCCAGGCACAGATTACCAAGGTATTCTGATTTCGGGCGCTTCACCTTGCGGGTTAATGGCAGTCACGTGCTCCTTGATCTGCAATTCTCTCTATCCGTGCCATCCGTGTCATCCGTGTCATCCTCGGTTAATCCGAAATGCCGAATTCAGGCTAAAGACCGAGCGCCGCCCCACTTCGTCCATGGCGAACTCCATCGGTTTCATTTTGGCTCCTCCATCGTTAACGTGGATAAGCTCTGGAATGTCCGGTACCGATTGGAGCTCAACGGGGTCTCGCACCAAGCGATCGAGCAGAGGTGGAATTTCGCTCAGCGGGACATGATGGTCCACTGCAACATTGTTCACCGCCGCTTTGGTCATCTGGTCGAACTCAGGGTCGGACTGCACCACTGCGAGGCCGCCGCACCGCTTGACCGCCCAAAGAACCCGCCGCGCCATCATCCAGCATTCCGGTCAGGATCACCCCGATCACGCGGCTTCGGTACGTCGCCGCCGCCGATCGAAACAGGGGATTAATCGCTGGCCGAAACCGATTCTCGCGCGGCCCCCGCACCACGGTAATTCGATCTTCTTCGAGCAGCAGGTGATAATCACTGGGGGCAACGTAGATCTTGCCCGGGAGGATGCGATCGCCGTCATTCGGCTGAACCGCTGGAAGTCGTCCCGCGCGGGAGAGAATGGGTGCCAAATAGCTTTCCGAGCCCGGCCACGTATGCAAAACAATGCAGACCGCGGCAGGAAAATTCGCCGGCAAACCCGCCACCAGCGTTTGCAAAGCTTGGACTCCGCCGGCGGAAGTACCAACCACGACAATATCTCTGGTGAATTGAGCCATGAAATGCCAGTCACTCACGCAACGCCGAACGGCAC
>CAYVDZ010000375.1:0-5737 GCA_964450575.1 uncultured Opitutus sp. | reverse complement strand
CGGGCGCCTGCTATCACGTCATCAATCGCGGCAACTACCGGCGGCATCTGTTCCGCGGCAAGGGTGCGGCGGCGGCATTCGAACGCTGCCTCGATGAGGCCTGCGTGCGCTTCCATTGGTTGATTTATGCCTATGTTGTCATGGCGAATCACTTTCACCTCGCCCTGATAACGCCTGAGCCAAACTTGAGCGTGGGAATGAAATGGCTGCAGGGTACCTGGACGACCCGTTTCAATCGCTTTCGGCGGGAAGTTGGTCGGCCGTTTCAAGGCCGGTACAAGGCGTTTCACGTCGAGCCTGGTCACGCGCTCGCTCAGGTGGCCCACTACATCCATCTCAATCCGCTGTCCGGCGAAAACGTCACCAGTGACACGTTGGCCGAGTATCGCTGGAGCAGTCTGCACCGCTTCGTGGCGGGGCCGCGTCCTACCTGGCTCCTCGGCAACACGGTCTTGGATGAAAGCGGCGGCTTGGAGGACACCGCCGCCGGATGGCGATCTTATCTGGACCATCTAGCTTTGCGTGCCACAGAGGCTCTCGAGGAAAGGGAACGGAAATTCGCTGCGCTCTGCCAAGGATGGGCGATCGGCTCGACTCAGTTTCAGGAAGAACTTGGCGTCAAATTGGAGCAACAGCTCGGCAGCGCGCAACGCTTCTCCCTCCTTGGGAGCGATGCTGCCGCCGTGCAGCAGGCACGCGCCCAGCTCTGGGAACACCACCTCCAGGGGATCGCCGAAGCCGCCGGCATCGAGCTTGCGCGGCTTCTACGTGCAAAGTCCTCCCCGGAGAAAGTGCTGCTGGCGGCGTTGCTCAAGAAAGTCGCGTCGGTTTCAAACCGCTGGCTTGGCGTACGCCTTGCCATGGGTGATGCCAGCAGTGTGAGTTCGCTCGTGACGCGCTTCCATCGCCAAGGCCTTGATCACACCGCAGGATTTCAAGCGCTCTATTCGCAATTCGCGACATGACCCCGTCTGACTCCCCCCAGGCATGTCCGTCTTCGTCGGACTTCGCCGCGAGCTTCGCCACTAGCGGCATCCAGCAACTTTTCTTGCTAGTAATACCGCAGCCGGTATTACTGCCTTCATGCTCATCACCAGCAAAGGCCAGGTCACCATTCCCCAGCGGATTCGCAACCGCTACGGCTTGAAGCCCGGCACGGCGGTCGAATTCATTACCGAGGGAAACAAGGTGGTGCTCAAGCCGAAGCGTCGCCGGACGAACGTGGCCGATGACTGGCTCGCGGAAGCCCGTGGGTATTTGCGGGGTAAATCCACCAACGCATTAATGAAACTCACGCGCGGAGAGGACTGATGGCCTGCCTGCTCGATACCAACGTCCTCCTGGACATTTTGACCGACGATCCGAAATGGGGTCGCTGGTCCGAGCGACAGTTCGCTCGCGCGCATGCGGAGGGTCCGATTCCGCTCAGCCCCATTATTTACGCCGAGCTTGCGGCCCATTTTTCCGCGGTCGAAGATCTCGACCATTTTTTGCGTCCGACCGTGTTCAAGCGCCTGTCATTGCCCTATGAAGCCGGCTTTCGGGCGAGCCGTGCCTTTCTCGAATATCGGAAAGCTGGCGGCGCGAAAACCTCGCCACTGCCCGATTTCTACATCGGCGCCCACGCGGAGACTGCCGGGCTCACACTCGTGACCCGCGATGTCGCCCGCTACCGGACATATTTCCCCAAACTGAAACTCATCACGCCGGAGGACTGAATGCCCCGCAGCCGCAGTACCAGCAGTCTCTACCTCGCCGGCAAATGCACCGGCTTTGGCGATTCGATGATGGGCAAGCTCCCGGCTCGCTCGCGGAAGCAGCGCAAACGCGGTGCCTCGAAGACTCGTCGTCAGAAACTCAGCCGAGAATTTCGCGCTGACGTTTTGGGTTAGACCCGCTCACGCCTTCTCACCGCACTCGTGCTCGATCAGTCTCTGCAGCTCGAACCGGTGACACTCCTTCGCTTCCTCCGCGCAGTGGCAAAGCCAAAAGGGTCAGGCCGTTGGCCTGCGGAAATCATGGGCTGGACGTCGAGAGTGCGGACGTGCTGGAAACCATCAAGGGGCTGCTGAAATGGTTGTTGGTTTTCATAGACGCCCTCACGTCTTGACTCTTGACTGCGGTGCGCTGGCTGCGATTTCGGCGAATTTTTTGATCAGGTCTTTGTCGAACGTGCTGACCTCGCAATGGTGGTGTCTCGCGTAGGCGCAGAGCAGGGCGTCGCCGAAATCAGCGCTCTTCGCGCGATACCATTGAATCGCATCCAAGACCCACCGGGCATCGGGACACGTCACGCCGGTCAAACTGAGCAGCGACGTCAGCTTCGGGGCGATTGTCTCCGGTGTGCCCTTGTAGAAAGTTTCCAACACATAAACCGTCTCCTGCAGAATGACCGTGGGGATAACCAAGTTCACCCGGCCGGCATTGGCGGAACGAAACAGTTCCGTGGCGGCGGGAGACTGCACGGGATCATCGCCCGTGAGATAGCGGACGATGACGTTGGCGTCGATGGCGACCGACTTAGGCATCAGCGAGTCCCTTGCGCCCGGCGCGGGCCAGGGCGGTTTTTGCGCCACGGTTCATCTTTTCGATGCCCACGGTCGCACGACCTTTGCCGAGCGAGCCGGCGAGCGAATCCACGTCGTGTAGTGGTTCGAGGACGAGCCGGTTGCCCTCAACCGTCTGGCTGAGCATCATGCCGGGGCGAAGGTTCAACGCGCGCACCGCCTCGGCCGCGAGCGTGGTCTGAAAAGCCGGCGAAATCGTGGTTTGCGCCGAGATCCGACGGGAGGCCGGTAGTTTTCCTTGGAGAGTGGGCATAACCAAAGGATGCCTAGGCTCGCTATTGGTTCAAGTTCGAATAACAGCTTGGATTTAGACAGGCGTAAACCTGCCGTCCAATCCGTTTGAATACGTTCGAGGACGGCAGCGGCGCGGTCGTGTTACGTCTCACTTTTTAGCGCCGGCTTGGCTCTTTTGATCGGGCGCGGATGCGGCGGATTTGACGAAACGCGGGGTCTGCGGTGGCGCTTCGATGATGGCTTTGGGTAATCGAAGCCTGGCGAGCGCGAGCGCGGATTTAAGCCGCTGGTGAGCGGCGGCGGTTTCATCGGGCTCCTCGTGACTCGCATGGGCAAGCACGTTGTCGGCGATCTTCGCGGTTTGGTTCAACGCGCCACGCAGTCGCTTGTTTCGCTCGCTGTCATCCAGCTTCACCTGGTCGACCAACGCGTGCGCCGCCAGGTGAATGGTCTCGGCCCAACCGGCGATGCCCGCAGGTTTCCGGTCGGCCAGCGCCGCGGTGATTTTTTCGCTCGCGGCCCAGGCACTTTGCCAAATCACCGAGACAGGGGCATCGCCAAAGAGCTCTGCCCATTCCGGTGCAGCGGCTGCATTCTCGGACCCCTGCGCGGGAGAGGCTGCGGCCTGTGCCCTGCTTGTACTTGGACCAAGGATACTGGCGACGAGTGCCGCGGTGAGGGCAAGGCAACGATAGGTTGGCATGATAGAGCTCAGGGGGTGAGGGAGGGTGTGCGTTCGACCACGACCGGCGCGGGCGTGGTGAGTGGGTCCTCGCGCGCCCGGGCCAGCGCCTTTTCGGCGGCCTTGCGGCCGAAGCGGTAAAACACCGCGGGCGTCACCGCCATGTCGAGGAGGGTGGAGCTGGCCAGGCCGCCGAGGATCACCACGGCGACCGGATAGAGGATCTCCTTGCCGGGCTCATGCGCCGACAAGACGAGTGGTACGAGGGCGAGACCCGCCGTCAACGCGGTCATGGTCACGGGCACGAGTCGTTCCAGGGAGCCGCGGATGATCATCTTTTCGCTGAACGTTTCGCCTTCGTGCTCCATCAGGTGGAGGTAGTGCGAGATCATCATGATCGTATTGCGGGTGGCGATACCCGCGAGGGTGATCAGACCGACGAGCGTCGCGACCGAGATCGTTCCCACCAGGAAATACGTCAGCGCGAGCGCGCCGACAAACGCCAGTGGCACGTTCAGCAAGACCTGCATCACGATCACGGCCGAATGGAAGTGCGCGTAGAGCAGCAGGAAGATCACAACGAGGGTGACGATCGCGAGCAGGCCGATGAGCCGCGTAGCCTGCTGCTGACTCTGGAACTGTCCTTCATAACTCACGAAGTAGCCGCTTGCCATGGGGACTTTGCCCGGCAGCTCGCGTTGGAGTTGCGCCACGATGGAACCGAGGTCGCGGTCCGCGGTATTGGCGGAAATCACGATGCGGCGCATCGCGTCTTCGCGGCTAATGGCATTCGGTCCCTGACTTTCCAATACCTCCGCGATCATTCCGAGCGGGACGCGTCCTCCAGCCGGGGTGTCGATCAGGAGTTCACGCAACGCCTCTGGATCCGCGCGGGCCGAGTCGACGAAGCGGACGACGAGGTCGATCGTGCGCGTGCCTTCGAGCACTTGTCCGACGATGCGGCCGTTCAAGCCCGCTTCCAGGCGGGTCGTGAGCTCACCGGGTTGGAGTCCATACAACGCGGCCCGTTCGCGGTTCAGTTGAATCTTCACCTGCGGGATGAGCACCTGTTTCTCGACCTGCAAATCAACCACGCCCGGCACGCCGCGCATGACCGCCTCGGTTTGCGCAGCATAGCCACGCAAGCTCGCGAGATCCGGCCCGTAGATTTTTACGGCGATGGCCGCCTGCACGCCGGACAGCATATGATCGAGGCGATGCGAAATTGGCTGGCCTACGCTGATCACGGTGCCTGGAATTTGCCCGAGTTTTTCCCGGATTTCACGGAGGATTTCAGCGCGGCTCCGTTCACTCGGAGCGAAGTCGACGTCGATCTCGGAGCGGTGCACGCCCTCGGCGTGTTCGTCGAGTTCGGCGCGACCGGTGCGGCGGCCGGTCAGTTTGATTTCCGGTACGGTAAGCAAAATCTTCTCTGCGACGCGCCCCATGCGGTCGCTCTCTTCGAGGGACGTGCCCGGTGCCATCCCGACGGTGATGGTGGCCGTGCCTTCGTTGAATTCCGGCAGAAACACGCGTCCCATCGCCGGGTAAAGCGCCACGGCTCCGATGATCAGTAACGAGGCAAGGACGACTGTGACCCAGGGATGGCGTAGTGAAGGACCAAGTACAAATTTTTCATCCGCACGTTTGATCTGGCGCACGAGCCACCCGTCGCGATCCGCCTGCATGGGTTTCATGCCAGGCAGCAGGTAGGAGCAGAGCACGGGAATCAGCGTCAGGGAAACCACGAAGGATGCGAGCATGGCCACGATGGTCGCGATCCCGATCGGCGCGAAGAGCCGGCCCTCGATTCCGCCGAGCGCAAAGAGTGGGAGGAACACGAGCACGATCACGAGCGTGGCGAATAGGATGGAGTTTCGCACTTCCCCCGAGGCATCGGCCACGACGCGCAAGACGGGGCGCGGAGCGGCGCGGTGAGCATTCTCGCGCAGTCGTCGGAACACGTTTTCCACATCGACGATCGCATCGTCGACCACCATGCCCACCGCGACCGCCAGACCGCCGAGTGTCATCGTGTTGATCGAAATCCCGAAGGCTTGAAAGACCAGCGCCGCGACCGCGAAGCTCAGCGGGATCGCCGTGAGCGTGATGAGCGTCGTCCGGAAATTCAGCAGGAAAAGGAACAGGATGATCACGACCATGATCGCGCCGTCGCGAATCGCTTCCTGGACGTTTTCGATCGCGGTCTGAATGAAGGTGGCCTGGCGGAAAAGAACATTGATGCGTACATCGG
>CAYVDZ010000374.1:3306-5743 GCA_964450575.1 uncultured Opitutus sp. | reverse complement strand
AGAGGCCGAGTTGGGGAATCCCCACCCGGGCACCCTGCAGATTATTGCCGGTGGCCAAATTGCTCACCGTGCCGGAGATCGCGGCGGCGTGGGCCGCTGGCACAACAACCGACAGGAGGAGCGCGCAAAACAACAGCGGCAACGCAACGACGCTGAATCGGGAGGGACGGGCGGAGCAGGTATTCATCGGGGGTGGTTGAGGCACTCCGCCTGCTGGAGAAACGGACTCCAGTCTCCACGGGAAGAAGCTAAGAGGCTGAATAATTTTCAGCCACGCGGACCGAAGTCCAATAAGGGTCAAGGATGCGCTCATAGGTTTGGCAAGCCGGGGGGTAGCAAGCAGGACGGGAAGGTTTAACCGACACCTTCTGAGAATCTATCCCGCCCCGGAATGACAAGACGCCACACCTGACAAAAATGTAAGGAAATAAAAATGCGGCGGCGATCCGCATTTTCGTGTTTCAAACTAATGGAGAAAGACAATATCTGCTATAAATAGAACGGGAGTAATGTTCGCACCGCGAATCTGACGTCAGCTTTTCATCAATTTTCAATTTTCCACTTTCCTGATGAGTGGCCACGTCAGGCTCGAAAGGCACATACGGGATCGCTTCAAACCTGAATACACCGGAACGCTTTACAGGAGGTCGCAGAGAACGCAGAGACAGAAAATCGGAAAACATCCGATCAACCGCAGATTGCGCGGAGGGAGCGGATGACGCGGAAAATTGGGAAACGTGGAAAAGCGGGAAAGCGGAAAACCCTGCGGCGGGTAGCGCCCGACCTTGCTTGTAGCCGTGTTCTTTCCCAGCATTAATGCACTCGATCTTTAAAAGCGAAGGACGCGAAGAACGCGCAGTAAACCACGTCATTATAATCGAAAAGTATGGATCGACTCCGCGTCCTCCGCGCTCTCCGCGTTAAAAAAGTTTGGGGTTCGGCGTCTTATCCACTCATCCGCCATCTCCGCGTCATCTGCGGTTAAAAGTTCGATTTTCCATTTTCCGCTTTTCCGATTTAGGCGGTTCGAGCATTCTGCAGATACAGAAAACCCGCTTTGATACAGCCGACTCTGCTCCGAGTGCAGACCACACCACGCGGGTTCCGCGGAACACCCTTCTGCGCGGTTCCCCTCCCTCCCACTCCACCTCGGGCGGGACTTAGAGGGCGAAGATCCGATCCATCCGGCTCGCCAGGTCGCTCGCCGTTGCTACGTCCGCGGCCTGGTTTCCCGGCTGTTCCGAGATCGCCCAGCCTTGATAACCCGCGTGATCCAACGCGGCCATGACGGCGGGCCAGTTGGTATCGCCCTCCAGCAATTTGGGCCGCGTGTTTCCCTTGGCGGCAGGATTAGCCGGCTTCGCGCTATAATCTTTGATATGAATTCTGACGATACGTTTCCCGAGCACCTGGATCCACCGTTCGGCCGGTCCGATCCGACCGGCGTTACCGATATCGAAATGAAAGCCCACCCACTCGCTATCGATCGCGTTGAGATATTCCACCCCCTGCTCCGGGGTTACAATGAAATCGTTGCCGACGTTCTCGATCGCGATCTTCACTCCGGTCGCCTTTGCCACCGGAATCGCTTTCCTGATCTCCGCAATGGAACGGTCGAAACACTGCTGGTACGTCACGCCGTTGCGGGCCACACCCGGAACGAGCAGGACGCTCGTCGCACCGTACGCCTGGGCATCATACAAACTGTGCACCAGCCCATCGAGACCGATTTTCCGCGTCGCTTCATCCGGAGCCGAGAGGGGCTTTACCCAATGGGTGTGACAGCAGACACTGGCAGCCTGTAGTCCCGTCTCTTTGAACGCGGCGATCACCTCCTCGCGGTTCATCGCGCCTAATGGCTCCACGCCCTCGAAACCCGCGGCCTTCATGGCGCGGAATTTCTCAAGCACGGTACCTTGGACGCCAATCGTCGACCACATGATCGCCTTGCGCAGATTACGCTTGGGGGTGGCAGCTTGCGAGACCGGGACGAAAGCCGCGGCAGCGGCGACACTGGCAGTAACTTTAAGAAACGATCGGCGATTCATAAGAAGAGCGTTGTTAAATGATCCAGGGGTGGAGCGTGAGCACACGTCAGCCGTACAAGAGACGTCACACCGCGACTGCCGTTCGCTCCTTCGGCCGCCGGGGGAGCGAACGGCGAGCCCACTGTGTTTATGTTTTCAGAATATCGTCCCAGCCTTTTCGATACATGGGTCGTTTGATAAACGGCGCCGCTTCGGGCGCATTGGTCGCGCGCATGGCTTTATAGTCCCACTCGATTTTCTTTCCCGTGCGATACGCGACGTTTCCGAGGTGGTTCACTTCGGTCGTCCACCCTCCGTACTGGAAATTCGAAGCGGGCACCGGCCCCTGTCCCTTGGCGTAGTTGACCCACTCCACCCAGTGGCCGGGCGAGCGAGGCAATGTCTCCGCG
>CAYVDZ010000374.1:0-3296 GCA_964450575.1 uncultured Opitutus sp. | reverse complement strand
GGTTTACTGTCGCCCTGGTGCCAGACGAGCTTCAGCGCGGGCTGCGCGCCCACAGCCGCAAACTGGAACGTCGCTTTCATGGTCGCCGGTGCGAGCTCCCGATGCGCCACGGGAACATTGGGCGAGACGGCCTCGACCGTCAGCGGTGCGAGCACCCGACCACCCTTCCCGTCCGGGCGCCAGAGGTCCAGCACGGTGAATGGGACATCATTGTCATGACTGCCGAGATCACTCATCGTCCCGTTGGCAAACTCCCACCACCGATACCAGCGGGGACCGGGAAAGTACGTGGCATGAAAGGGGCGGACGGGCGCGGGCCCGAGCCAGAGATCAAAGTTCATGTTCGGCGGAACGGGCATCGATTCCGCAAACCGATCGACAATCTGAACACCGTTATAGAAGCCGTGCGGTTTGTCGAATTTCTCGGCCGAAGCGGCATCTTGCAGCCCCCAGGCGCGGTCAGCCCAGACGTGGACCTCGCGCACCGGTCCGATCACACCTGTATCCAAAATTTCCTTAATGGTGCGACGCATCGGCGAGGCATGCCCCTGATTGCCCATCTGCGTCGAAAGCTTCGGATATTTGGCGGCGGTCTCCCGGACAAGGCGAGTTTCCCAGATATTATAAGCGAGGGGCTTTTCGCAATAGACATGCTTGCCGTGAGTCAACGCGAGATAAGTGGCAAACGCGTGGGTATGCTCCGCGGTGGAGACCACAACGGCGTCGAACTCGTTTGCACGGTCGAAGACCCGGCGGAGATCGGTGAACGTCCTCGCCTTCGGATAACGCTGCAGCGCCGCGTCGATCGCGAGCTGGTTCACATCGCAGAGGACCGTCACGTTCTCGTCGGGATGCGGCCCCGCCGCGGGATCGACGGGCGCCGCACCTTTCCTGGCGTTTGCGGCGCCGCGACCGGGAACCAAGGTGAGTTCGTCCAGATTTTTGTTCCCGCGACCGCCGCAAGCAATGAACGCGAGATTCAGCTTACTGTTCAGATTCTGCCCGCGCAGGAACGCGGGGGCGCCGGTAAATAACCCGGCGGTTACCAGGGTCCTGCCGACAAACTGCCGTCGCGTCAGAGGACGCGAGGAGGTCTTATGCGTGGTCTTCTTCATGGGGCAGACGAGATTACAACGTTCATGCGGATGCTTGGCATCCGCCTGGGGTTTCACCGAAACGTCTTGTCGCACATCTTTTCGGCCGGTGCGAGTTCATTATGAGGTTGGACCAGTCGCCGATCATTCCGCTCGCGCTCGATCTCCCCAGCACGATTTGGCTACTCGCTTTGGAACCTCCGACAAGGCTCCTCACGCCCGTCAAAAGCGAGGAATCGCAGCGCTCCGTCGAGCCTAATCGACGAGCCGCGGAAAGCAGGAGCACCATCACCGGGAATGCGATTGCCGGCGACCGGAGCTGAGTCGCGGGCAGGGCAAGCTCGCCTCGCGCCGTCGGAAAGGCGTTTGCCACCTGCCCGCGCGGTAGATGCGTTGAAATCGCCGCGCCCCACCCATCTGCCGTGCCCACTTTCCTGATACACGCTGAAAAGCCCCGACCAGTTTCATGTCGCATATGCGACATGAAACTGGTCGGGCCTGATCTGCTGGCGCCGCGCCGCGCCGAGCGGGATCGCCGATTTGGATCGCTAGTTCAGACGGGGGAGGAGCAAGTCGCACTCGTGGCGGGGTAAGCGCGCGTGAGGGGTGTTCTCCTCTCCCAAAGCCTTTCCGTAGCAACCTCCGTGACTGAGCAGCACAACGGACCGTTGGGACGGATTGTTCCGGGCCTCGTTTTCCCACTCGCCCTCGCTCCCGGCCAAGGCAACTTCTTGGGAGCATGTCGGTCGTGTCCATCGTTGAATTCCGCGAGGTCGCCAAACGTTTTGGCGACGGGCCGTTCGTGCTCGACCGCTTTTCCTTCACCGCCCACCGCGGCGACTTCATCGCCCTCATCGGCCCCAGTGGTTGCGGCAAGTCCACCGCGCTCCGTCTCATTGCCGGCTTGAGCCCGGTCACGTCCGGGAGCCTGACCGTAGAGGGCGTCCCACCCGGGGCCGACGCCGCCAATCTCGCCTTCGTCTTTCAAGAGCCCACCCTGCTTCCTTGGCTGAACGTCGCGAAAAACGTCGAGATTCCACAGCAGCTCCGCGGTATTCCCGCCGCCGAACGCGCCGTCACGCGTCAACGGGTGCTCGATCTGGTGCGCCTTGGGGAAAAGTCCGCCGCGTATCCGCGACAACTTTCCGGCGGACAGAAGATGCGGGTTTCAATCGCCCGGGCGCTCGCGCTCGCGCCCAAACTCCTTCTGCTCGACGAACCGTTCGGCGCTCTCGATGAAATGACGCGCGAACACCTCAACGAAGAGTTGCTCACAATTCGTGAGCAGGAAGCGTGGACCGCTTTCTTCGTCACCCACTCGGTCGCGGAAGCGGTCTTTCTTGCCAACCGGGTCCTGATCATGGCCGCCAATCCCGGGCGTATCCATACGGAGGTTACGGTCGACCTGCCCTACCCGCGTACGGCGGAAACCCGATTATCGCGCGCGTACCACGAGATCGTCACCGACGTTTCACGCATCCTGCGCTCGGTCCAGCCCACCGCGGTGGGCGGCGACCCGAACCGCGCCTCCCGCTAAGCCCGAAGACTCCGCATGTCGCGCGCACTCCTGCAGATTCTCCTTCCCGCGGCCGCGGGTGCATTCGTGATCGCGGTCTGGTATGGCATCCATTTTTACCTGGACGAGGAGATGCGATTCCTGCTGCCGACGCCCGCCGCGGTGATCGAGGCGCTGCAGATCAACCGCGATTCTCTCGCCCGCGCCGCCTGGAGCACCACGAAGGGCGCCACCCTGGGGTTCAGCCTCGCCGTCGTCGTGAGCTCTTTCCTCGCACTCGTGTTGTCGACGTCTCCTTTGGTCCGGACCAGCTTGTATCCGTACTTGATGGCGCTCCAGATGACGCCCCTCCCCATCCTCGCGCCGATCTGCGTGATCTGGGTCGGCGCGGGTCTGAAAAGCGTGACGCTTCTCACCTTCGTCATCGCGTTCTTTCCCCTCGTGGTGAACACCACCCAGGGGCTGATCTCGACCGATCGTAACTTGGTGGAACTCTTCCGTCTCTACCGCGCCACCCGCTGGCAACAGCTCTTGGTTCTCCGCGTGCCCGCGGCCTTCCCCTATTTTTTCACCGGGTTGCGGATCGCCGCGACGCTTTCACCCATCGGTGCCGTCGTCGCCGAGATGAACGCGGGCTCTTCGGCCGGTGACGGCGGCGGGCTCGGCTTTCAGGCCGTGATCTATTT
>CAYVDZ010000373.1:0-5747 GCA_964450575.1 uncultured Opitutus sp. | reverse complement strand
GAAATGCGGCTGCGCGTGGGACGATCCCGCAGTGATGAAGATGATCGGAATCGACCGGGTGCGATCCGTCCCGCGCATGAACTCCGCGAGCTGGAAACCATCCATGCCGGGCATGTTCACATCCAGCAGCGCCAGGTCCACCTCGTGCTCCAGGAGGATCTCCAGCGCGGCCGGGCCCGAGTGGGCGACGAGCAGCTCCAGCCCATCCCGCCTCAACAACGCTTCGAGCGCGACCAGGTTGGAGTCGAGATCGTCGACCAGGAGAAATTTGACCATGGGTGCGCTCATCGGCGCGTCCCCGCGACCCGGAGGAGTGAGGCAATGTCCGACAGGGGAAGCTCGCGGGCTGCAGGGCACCGGGCCAGGGCTGCGGCCGGCATGACCGACACCTCTGCAGTTGCACGCTCCTGGACGATACCCGACCCGCCGGCCGCGCAGACTTGCTCCAAGCCAACGGCGCCATCCGAATTTGCACCCGATAAAATGATCCCGATCAAGCTCGGCCCGTAGGCATCGGCGGCGGACTCGAAGAAGACATCGATCGAAGGCCGGGAGTAGTTGACCGGGGGATCAACCGAAAGGGACAGGTACCCGGTCTGCTCCACGAGCAGGTGGTAGTCGGGTGGCGCGCAGTAAACCGTTCCGCCGCGTACCGGTTCGCCGTGTTCGGCGCCCTTGACGGGAAGCGCACAGCGCGCTGCCAGCACGCCCGGTAACAGGTTTTCGCTCTTCGGCGAGAGGTGCAGAATGACGAAGATGGGGAGCCCGAAATCCGCGGGGATGCTCGGCAGGATTTCGACCAAGGCCGCAATCCCTCCGGCGGAAGCACCGATCGCGACCGCTGAGACTGACTGGAACAACTCGATGCTCATGCTGCGACCCTCCGAAACAACCGCTGCTCGCGTGAGAACTCGCTGAACGCATCGTCGTGAGTGGAAAACCGCAGCGACTCCCTGGATCCCAACCCGAGAAATCCTCCCGGCATGAGCGAGTCCCGGAACAGCCCGATCGCGCGGTCCTGGAGGCTGCGCTCGAAATAGATCAAGACGTTGCGGCAGGAGACCAGGTTCATCTCGGCGAATACGGCGTCGGAAACCAGGCTGTGCTTCGAAAAGACCACGCGGTCCCGCAAGGTGCGCTGGAAAAGCGCGCGGTCGTACTGCGCGGTGTAGTAGTCCGATAATGAGCACGTGCCGCCGGACCGTTGGTGGTTTTGGGTAAAGCCGGCGACCCGATCCATGGCGTACGCGCCCGCTTCCGCGATGGCCAAAGCCTCATTATTGATGTCCGTCGCATAAAACACCGTACGACGCTCCAAACCAGCTTCGCGAAACAAAATGACCAGCGAATAGAGTTCTTCGCCGGTGCTGCAGCCGGCAACCCATACTTTCAACGACGGGTACGTTTGCAGGTGCGGCACCACGTCCTCGCGAATTTTCCGGAAGTAATCGGGATCGCGAAAGAGGTCACTCACGCCGATGGTAAATAACGGCAGCAAGCGCCGCATGGTTTCGGGTTCCCGCAGCACCCGATCCTGCAGCGCGGAGAACGTCGCACACTCGAATTTGGCCAGCGCCTGAGTGGCGCGGCGCTTCAGTGAGGCCAGCGCGTAGCCGCGGAAGTCGTGATCGTAGACCTGAAAAATCGCCTCCAGCAGAAGGTGAAACTCCACGTCTTCGATGTTTACGCCACGTTTGCTCATTTCACCGCGGCATCCAGACCCGCATCAACGAAAGGAGTTTGTCCACGTCGAGCGGTTTGGCAATATAGTCGCTTGCTCCGGCCTGGAGACTTTCCGCCTGATCATTCCGGGTCGCCTTGGCGGTGAGCACGATGATCGGGAGTTTTTTCCACGCCGGCTGCTTTCGGATTTCCCGCGTCGCCGTCAGCCCGTCCATCTCGGGCATCATAATGTCCATGAGTACGAGATCCGGGAACTGACGCGCCTCGGTGCGCGTCGCCTCGAGCATCGCCAGCGCCTCCCGTCCGTTCCGGGCCACGCTCGGCACGACTCCGTGGGCCTCGAGCACGCTGGTGAGCGCAAAAATATTCCGCACGTCGTCCTCTACGATCAGTACCCGCTTCCCTTCCAGGGAAGCATCGCGCGACCGCGCGCGCTGGAGCATGGCCTGCTTTTCCGCTGGCATCGTGGCAACGACTTGGTGCAGGAAGAGCGAGACCTCATCGAGGAGGCGCTCCGGGGACTTCGCCCCTTTGAGGATGACGGATTTGGCATAACGGCGAAGTTTTTCATCTTCGGCTCCGCTGAGATCGCGACCGGTATAAACGATCACGGGAGGAAACGAATACGCGGGTTCCTGGCTGAGGGTCTCAAGCAGGGAAAACCCGGAGGAATCCGGGAGATTCAAGTCGAGGACCATGCAATCAAACGTCTCGGCCTTTAGTTTTTCCAAGCACTCCGCTGCACTTCTCACCGGCACGGTCGTGACCTCCGGGGCCTCGAACAGGCGGCAAAGACTTTCCAGTTGGATCGCGTTATCTTCCACGAGAAGGACGCGACGATTGCGACGGGCAGATTGCCGCTCGAGTTCACTCAGCGCTTTCACCAATTGCTCGCGCTTCACGGGTTTCAACGCGTAGCCGGCTGCGCCCAGCGGATAAGCGATCTCCATGTAATCACTTCCGGAGACGACGTGGACCGGAATATGCCGGGTCGCGGGCGACTTCTTCAGCCGGTCGAGCACCGAAAGTCCAGTCACATCAGGAAGGCCCAAATCAAGCACGATGCAGTGCGGCGATTGCTGGGCGGCCAACGTCAGCCCCTCCTGGCCGGTGCCGGCGATCAAAACCTCGAATCCGATTTCCCGGGCCAGATCCGCAATAACGGTCGCGAAGGATTTGTCATCTTCGATTACCAGCAGCACGCGCGTATCGGGACCGTGCGCGATGCGGACCAAGGGAGCCGTCTCCGCCGGCTCAGTGATTTTTAGGTCCCGGATCGGCGCATGCCCGTTGGCGTCGATGGGCGCGATTTGGGCGTGGGCGCGCCCCAGTTCCGGACCCGCCACCGGCAATACCAAAGTAAAGGAGCTCCCCCGGCCCAGCTCGGTTTCCAGGAGAATCTGTCCTCCGAGCACGCGCGCAAGTTCACGCGAAATCGAAAGCCCCAGTCCCGTGCCTGCGTGATCGGGGCCGGTGCGTTGTCCAGCCTGACGGAACGGCTGGAAAACGGCTTCCTGCGCGTCTTCAGCAATTCCGATTCCCGTGTCCCGCACCGTGAACGCCACCGTGTCGGCGGAAGGAACGCGGACGGTGAGCTCGACCTCCCCACGTTCCGTAAACTTGACCGCATTGGACAACAGGTTCCTCAGCACCTGCTCGAGACGCTGACCGTCGGTGCGCAGGATCACCGGCGCGGCGGAGTCAGCCGAGATGCACAACGCGAGCTGCTTTTCCTTCGCGAGCGGCTCAAACGTGACCTGCAGATCCCGCAGCAAATTCTTCACGGACACGTCGGCGATCCGGAGCTCCAGCCGTCCCGCTTCGACCTTGGAGAGGTCGAGGACATCGTTGATCAAATTCAGCAGGTCGCTACCCGCGGATAAGATCGTGCGGGCGTACTTTACCTGTTCCGCCGTGAGATTGCCCTGGCGGTTGTCCGCCAGCAGTTTCGCAAGGATCAACGAGGAGTTGAGCGGGGTGCGCAGCTCGTGCGACATGTTGGCGAGGAACTGCGATTTGTATCCACTCGCCCGTTCAAGTTCTCGCTTTTGAGCCTCGAGGGTGGACTGGGACAGGAGCAGGTTGTTTTTTTGCGTCTCGAGCGCGTAGGCTTGGCTTTCGAGCTGAGCATTCGTTTGCTCGAGTTCCGCCTGCTGCTGTTCGAGCCGCGTATGCGAATCCTTCAAAGCCCGGCTTTGTTCTTCGATTTCCTCGTTCGACACGCGAAGCTCCTCGCTTTGGGCCTGCAGCTCCCCGGCCTGACGCTGCGTTTCCTCGAGGAGATTTTGAACTTTGGCGCGATACTGAGCCGAACGAATCGCGACGGCCACTGGGTCTGAGATGCGCGCAAGGAACTCCGTCACCCGGTCGTCAACCGCGCCGAAAAAGCCCAGTTCGACGACACCCTTCGTCACTCCGTCGATGGCAAACGGAGCAATCACGAGGCCCCGTGGCTTCGTGCTACCCAGTGCGCTGCCGATCGTCAAATAGCCGTCGGGCACCGGGTCGACGACGATGATGCGGTTTTCTTGAGCAGCCTGGCCAAGCAGCCCCTGGCCTGCCTGGATGTACTCCGGAATCGAATCAGGTTGGTCGCAGCCATACACGGCGGCTCGCTTCCAGGACGTGGCGAAATCGAGGAAAATAGCGCCTCCCATCGATTCGACGTAAGCACCAATAAACCCGAGAATACTCTCCGCCAGTTCCTCTTCGCGCTGTTCGCCCGAAAGCTTCCCGGTCAGCCGCGCATGGCCCGTCTGCAGCCAGTCCTGACGCTCGACGGCGAGGCGACTCCGAATCGTTTGCAGGACGATGAAGGCGACCACAAAAACCGTGATGATAGCGATGACCCGGTTCATCTGGGCCGTGAGTGGCTGAACCCCTGGCGAGCTGACGTAATAGCCGACGATCAAGGCGGCACTGACGACAACTCCGGCGATGACCGGCGCGCTCGGTCGAGCCAGGAAAACAGTGAGGATGACAGGAACGATATAAAAGACCCAAACGGCAAAGCCGAGCGGGGTGCTGACATCCGCCCAGAATACCGCAATCAAGGAAACGGTGACCGCCGCGTAGAGGCCAATAGGGGTATCCGACCGTTTATCACGCATGCCATTCCATTTCTCGACAGGCGCGAGCGAATGGCAAGCGGCGACGCGCGCCGTCGGGCACGCGACGGATATAATTGAAAGTGAAGACAGTCCGCGGTGGCACGGACATTCCTGTCGGTGGCTTGGACTCTGGCCCGGCGCCCATGCCACATCGGCAGGAATGCGTGGGCCACCACGCCGGCCTTCTCATCTGACTTCACTTTCAATTACACCCCACGCGACCGACAGCTCCCGCACGGGCTGTTGCAGTGACGGCGTTTGACACGAGTAAACCCGGGCCGTTGACTCGCGGCGTCTCCCCTGCTTCCACCCCTGAATGTAAGCGTCACTTATGCCGATCACCCCGGAACAACTTCCAGAAAGCGCGTCTCCGATCGTGATCATTGATGATGATCCCGATGATCAGTTCTTTATCAGGCGCGGAATTAGCCGCGGCGGGATTCTTCATCCGATCAAGGCCTTTCCTGATGGCACGGAAGCGGTGACTTACTTTGCCCAGCGACGCGAAGCGGAGAACCCGGATACTCCGGCCTGCGTGATTTTCTGCGACATCAAGATGCCGCGGATGAATGGAATTGAGGTCCTGAGGTGGTTCCGCGGAAACGCCGCCTGGGCCGGAGTGAGTTTCTATATGTTGTCGGGATCCAATGAGCCGGCGGATCGGGCATTGGCCGAATCCCTCGGCGCAACGGGTTACTTCGTCAAGTTTCCCACCGACGCGGAATTTGCCCACATTATTGCGCCAGCAGTGCAGACGCTCCGATCCGCCCGACCTGAACCACAGCTCGAGGGTCGAGCCGACGGGTAGCTGCTCCCCACCGGTGTGGAGTTCGCGTCAGGCGAGCGGGGCATCCGCGGTCCCGGGCGGGACGACGTAAAACTCCGCTCGACGCCTGGGCCGCCCGGGGCCAGGCTTTCCATTCTATTTCTTCACTCCAACCATTATGAAAAAAC
>CAYVDZ010000372.1:0-5756 GCA_964450575.1 uncultured Opitutus sp. | reverse complement strand
GGGGCGAGTGGATGAAAACCCAGCTCTTCACGCCCGCTTCGAGCAATCTCCCGGCGGCGGCTTTGAGAGCCACGGGATCGCGGGCCGCGTCGTCGAGCAGCGAGATTCCCGTGAGCTGGGTGGCTTCGAAATCGTTGGCAAAGAAGTAATCCACGTGCGGCAGCGCGGGCGCCGCGACGGCTTTGAAGCGGTTGCTGTTGTCGCTCACGCAATCGAGCGAGGTGCGTAATCCGGCGGCGCGCGCTGCCTGCAGGACCTTGGCGGCGCCCGTGACCCCGTCGGACTCGATGGCGTCGAGCCGGTCGAGCAGCAAAAGATAGCCAAGGTGAAACAGCTTCGCCGTCGTGCGTCCAAAATCGAAATGCTCGGGCGCGAGCAGCGCGTTGGTGCCGCGCTGGTAAAAGAACGTTCGCCGCCCGCTGCGCTGATCGGTCATCACATCGGAATAACTGGTCGCCGCCGCCGAGGTCGTCTGCAGCTGCGTGATATCGATACCGTGTGCGCGGCAGTCTTCGAGGATGCGTCGGCCATCCGCATCGTCGCCGATCAGACCGACGCCCGAAAGCGGAAACGGCGCGCGCAAGCGGGCGAGGTCCTTGAGGACATTGTACGGCGCTCCGCCATTGCTGGCGGATTCGCGGAGGATGTTGGCCAGGGAGTCCTGGGCCGGCCATGTATCCAGTATCTTGACATGGTCGATCAGCCAGTTGCCGCCGGCGAGGATGCCTGAACGCATGGGAGGGCGGATTAGGTGATCGCAACCACGGACTGGTTGCGATGGGAGGTGAGGGCGGCGTGCCAGATTTCGTGGCTGGTCACGACTTCATCCGGCGTGGCGCATCCGAAGCGATCGCCCAGTTGTCCGGCGCGTTCCGCCAGGAATGCCGCCCACATTTGCTGCAGGATATCGGGAAACCCGGGTTCGAAGATCGCGCCGGTGATGGTCGGAAACGGCATGGTGAAACCGAGGTCGGTCTTGCTCCAGATCTGCTCCTTCTCGCGACGATACGTCCACAATGTCTTGGGTTCCTTGGTGGAATAACGCGCACCGGCGTCCGTTCCCAATACGTCAAGGTACCACGTGTTTGTCTCGGTCGGTGCCATGCGTTTCATTTCCAGCGTCATCGGAACCGTCTGCTCCGCCAGGTTCACGTTGGTGTGCAGAATCGCGTTGTCCCACGTATCACAGTTAGCCATACCGCCCTTGCCATCAGGTCGCTGCGTGATGATTTTCTGGAGTTGGGCGTAGAGCGAGACCGGCCGCCAGCCGAGGCGGAGCGGGACGTGCGCCACGTGCAAGCCAAGGTCGCCCATGACGCCGATCTCGCCGCAAAACTGATTCTGGCGTTTCCAGTTGATCGGTTTGGTGGGATCAAGATCGCTCGAATGCAGAAAGCCCGCGCGGATCTCCAGCAGCTTTCCGAGTGCACCGGAGCGCGCGAGTTGGAAGACGCGCTGCACGCCGGGCAGGAAGGGGAATTCCGAGGAGATGCGAACGAAGCGGCCAAGACGCGCGGCTTCGTCACGGACCCGGCGGGCGGCGGCGAGGTCGATGCCAAACGGCTTTTCCGCAAAGAGGTCCTTCCCGGCGCGGAGGACATCGAGGTAGATTTCCTCGTGCAGATGATGCGGCACGGCCGCGTAAACGACGTCGATATCCGGACTCGCCAACATGGCGTGATGATCCGACGTGAACTGCTTCACCGTCGGGACTTGGCGGAACCAGTCAAGCCGGCCGGGGTGCAGCTCGCAGACGGCCGTCAACTCGGCGCGCACCGGAAAGTCGACCAGGGCAAACCACCGGGCGAGAGCGGAGGCGGCTTCGCGGCCCATCAGGCCGCCACCGATGATTCCGATGCGGACAGGATCGGCAGAAACGGGGGTGCTCATGATGGCGGAAGGAAGCGTTGGAGGGCTTCGTCGGCGCTGAGCCGATCGTGAACGACGCCCATTAATGCGCGAGTGATGCCAGCCGGGTTGGCGTGTTGAATGATATTGCGACCGTAGACAATTCCGGCGGCGCCCTGCTCGAGCAGAGCCGCGGTGCGGACGAGAATCTCCCGCTCGGTGGTTTTGCCGCCGCCGCGAACCAATACGGGAATTCCGCCGGCAGTTTGCACGACTTTATGATACAAGGAAACGTCGTCAGTGGGATCGGCCTTGATGATATCAGCTCCGAGCTCGACCGCTTGACGAACCAGGGGGATGATCTTGGTCGCGTCACCGTCGACCATATAGCCGCCGGCGCTGGCGTTGGGCCGGAAGACGAGCGGCTCGATCATCAACGGCATGTTATAGTGATCACAGGCGGGTTTCAGCTGGAGGATGTTGCGAATGCACTGGTCGGTGACCTCGGGCTGATCGGGAATGCGAAACAAGTTTACCACCACGCAGGTGGCATCGACGCGGACCGCTTGCAGCACGGGTTCTTCGATGATCCGGGAGAACAGGGCGCGGGGAAGCTGCGTGCCATAAACATTAGCGACATCGGTGCGGAGCACGAGCGCAGGCTTACCGCGTTGGGGCAGCATTTGCAGGTGACGCGCCTGACCGATGGTCAGCTGGATCGCATCAGGCGCGGCGTCGACCAGAGTGGCGATCGTCCGCGGCATATCTTCGATGCCGGCGAGAAAAGACGCTTCGTTGAAAAAGCCGTGATCGATGGCGACATCGAAGCAACGGCCGGTCTTCGGGTTAAAGAGCCGGTGAAGGCGGGGAGTTTTCATAGAGGGTTTTTAGACGAGACAGAATTTGACGTTCTCCGACCCGAGCTTCAGCCGGGCTTCACGCGGTAGTTGTTGATTGGTGACAAAAGACGTGAATGCACTCCAAGGCGCGAAGTGGACCGCTGCGGGTCGATTCCATTTCTCTGCGTCGGCGACCAGAATCCGCATACCGGAACGACGCAGTACCTCGGCCTTGATCGCGGCTTCATGAATCTCCGTGGTGTAAGCGCCGCCGTTGAGGTCGAGCCCGGATGCGCCGATCACGGCCGAGTCGAAGCGGAGGTGAGACAACCACGTCTGCGCGAGCGCACCGGTAAGGGCGAGGGAGACCTTGCGGCCCTCACCGCCGATGCTGGTGATGGTGGCCTGCGCCTGCGCGGTGCAGACGAGAAGCGGGATCGAGTTGGTGAAAATGCGGAGATTGGGGCGCTCGATCAGGATGCGGCCCACCTCGAGACAGGTGGTGCCGGAGTCGATGAAGACGTTTCCCTCGTGCGGCAGGAGATCCGCAGCCTTCATCGCGAGGCGGGTTTTGATCCCCATCTGTCGGTTGGCCTTGGCACGGAAGTGGGGCTCGCTTTGGAAAAAATTAGCGGGGAGCAGTCCACCATGCGCGCGGGAGACCTTGCCGGCTTCTGCGAGCAAAACCGCATCGCGACGCGCGGTGGCTTGGGAGACATTGAACCGCTGTGCAATTTCGCCGATCGCGACCCGGCCCTGCTCCGAAAGCAGTCGGAGAATGGCGCGATGTCGTTCGGCTGTGAGCATGAGCGTGGTGGGAATAAAACGCGTGCGTTAGTGTTAAAACCGCGACGCTGATCCCGGAGCACGTGTCATGGCAATCTTCGTGCGCACGCTCGCTCATTTCGCGCAGAAATGAGCAGGGCCGGAGCGGGCCGCCGACCTCATACTCCCGGATATCAACCCGCCACAAAGTCACTCATTACGTGACATTTTCGGATTTTCGCCCGCAATGGGTTTTTCAGAAAAGTGTCACGCATTGCGTGACTTTGGGACTGGGCGGCTTCGCGGGAGCCAAGTCTTTCCGGGGCGCTGGGGTGATTCGTTAGTTGTCCCAGGCGCCGCCGAGGGCGGCGATTAGACGGGTCGTGGCGATGCGGCGATCTTCGTGGTTGCGGGCGAGGGCACGCGCAGCGTTTCGGACGGCGCGCTCGGCCTCGATCACGAGAAGAAAGTCGCTGAGGCCTTGATTATAGCGCGCGCGAGAGAGTGTAACGGTGTCGCGCGCTGCCGCCAGGGCCCGGTTCTGCGCCTCTCCTTGGTCGTGCCAGCGCCGCAAGTCGATGAGGGCGGAGTCGACTTCGCGCAGCGCCTGCAGGACACTGGCGCGGTACTCGGCCTCGGCGCCGGCGGCCTGCGCCACGGCGAGATCGCGTTGCACGACTCGGCGTCCTCCGTCGAGCAGCGGCAGTGTGAGTGAAGGCCCCGCTCCCCAGAACTGAGCGGGGCGGGCGAGGAAGGCGCCGAGTTCGGGACTTTCGAAACCGGCGGAGCCCGTCAGCCGAATGGTCGGATAAAACGCCGCCTGCGCGACGCCAATGGCTGCCGTGCGGGCATGCAGACGCGCCGCGGCGGCCTGGATGTCGGGGCGCCGCGCGATCGCGTTTGCGGGCAGTCCAGCAGGGATGGTTGGGGGAGGAGCCAGCGCGGTTGCCAGAGCGCCGCCGTCGGCCGGAAAGTCCGCCGGCGCGGTGCCCGCCAGGACCGCGAGTGTAACCAGAGTTTGGTTACGTATGGCCACGACGCCGATGTACTCGGCTTCGGTTTGGGCGAGCTCGGTTTGATTGCGGAGAAGATCGAATTCGTTGGCTAATCCCGCTTCGGATCGGGAGCGACGCAGCGCTGTTTGCTCTTTCAGCAAATCGATTGATTCCGCGAGCACGGTGGCCTCGGCCGACCAGGCGCGGGCTTGAAACCATGTGGCGGCGACTTCCGCGGCCAGGCTCAAGCGCACAGCGATCAGATCCGCTTCCGCAGCCGTGGCGAGAGCGTCGGCGCTTTCCACGGACCGGCGCACGCGTCCCCAGAGATCGAGTTCGTAACTCAGGTTAAATGGCGCGCGATAGAGATCACCGGTGGTGCGCGACGTAATGCTGCCTCCAATACCCGGGACGGTGCGCTCGGCGCTTTCGCCGGCGAGCTGGGCGGTGGCATCGACGGTGAGTCCGGGGCGTTGATCACTGCGGACAACCCCGCGTCGGGCGCGGGCTTCGTCGACGCGCGCGATCGCGGCGGCCAAGGTGGGGCTGCGGGCGAGTGCCGACCGCTGCAAGGTGTCCAGTTGCGAATCGCCGAAGAGCGTCCACCACTCGTCCCCAGCGGGGAGCTCCACCTGACTCGCAACGGAAGCGGCCGGGGCGGCGTGGCGAAAGGCAGACGGCGCGGCGGGATTCGGCTGGTAGAAGTCGGGCCCCACCGTGCGGCAACCCGTGAGGGTGAGGCTGAACGTCAGCGCGACGAATGGAGCGCGAATGCGGGGCATCAGAGTGGGCATCATTTAGCCCTCAATGAAGAGATCGATCTGCTGCCCGACGTAGACCGGGCGATCGACGGGGTTGACGAAGGAGTAGATCACTTGGAGAACGCGCGTGTCGACGCGTTCGGTGGGGGCGCCGGTGAGAGAACGCTTCGGGACAACGAATGGTTCGATGCGTTCGAAACGCAGCGTGATGGGTCGGCCAGGGTCCCCTTTGACATAGCCGACGGCGGCGGCGGCGTGGCGCATGCGCGAGGCGAGTTGTTCGTCGATGTCGGCGCGCACTTGCACCTCGGTGATGCGGCCGAGGAGAAGCGGAGCGGTGGCATTGACAGGGTTGATAAATTCGCCCGGGCGAACGTTGACCTGGAGGACGGTGCCGTCGATCGGGGCGCGGATCGTGAGGCGATCGAGCAACGCTTCCGTTTGGGCCACGGTGGCCTTGGCGACGGCGAGTTGGGCTGTGGCGACGGTGACATCATCGCGCCGCACCGCGAGTTCCTCGGCACTTGGTGGGCTCGTCGCAGATGAGG
>CAYVDZ010000371.1:3238-5772 GCA_964450575.1 uncultured Opitutus sp. | reverse complement strand
AGTGCGACGACCCGAAGATCCGGCAGGTGATGCGCTTCATCAAGGAAAACGCGACCGCGGGTATAAACATCGGTGAAGTGTTGCGCGCCGTGCCGATGGCGCGGCGGACTCTGGAGCGGCGCTTCAACACGTTATTCGGCCACAGTCCCGCGGAGGAAATTCGCCGCACCAAAATTGAGCGAGTTCGCCAACTGCTCATCTCGACCGACATGACCGTGCCCGACATCGCCGAAGCATGCGGTTTCGCTTATGCGGAACATATGATTCCGCTCTTTGCCCGACATCACGGGTGCACCCCGGCGGCGTTCCGGCGCAATCTGCGTGGCACATCACCTTTGCGCTGAGCCGCCTCGCCCCGGCGCGAGCCGTCGATCCGCACATGCGCGGGGCCCAGTCGAAGGATCTCGTCGGTGCGCTGCCGTCCTCGTAGGGAGGCAAAGGGTCGAGACCACAATCCCTTCGTTTTCACCAACTGGCTTTGCGGCGGTGGTATCCGCGGAGGCATCACGCACGGGCCCGCACCGAGAATATTGGAAGACCGATCCAAAGACGTCATACTCTGATTTCTGACCAGCCGATTATCTCACGCGAAGACGCGAAGCCGCGAAGATAAAACAACGAAATGACTTTCTCGTCTTTCCGAGCTTCGCGCCTTCGCGTCTTCGCGTGAACTGTTTTCCCGGATTGAAATCCGGGTTGCTGGCAACTCACGCTGGAGGCCGCTTTGCACGAGGTAGGAAAGTGTCTGCGCGATGCGGAGAATTCAGCGAAAGGCGTCGAATGGAAAGTGGCGGTCGCCGGGAAACTGAGCCAATCCGTAGCCGCGCCGTATCGCTGGATCGCGGAGACCCTCAAGATGGGCAACCCCGGCTCGGTGCGAGCGAAGTCTCACGCCATATTCAGCGTTCAGCGGGCTGACCACGTCGGTCAGCCCTTCTCCAACAAATCGAGGCTCAGATTCTCGTACTTTAATAGAAACTCAACATGATCGAGCGCGTGATCGCCCGGCCAATAGTTCTGAGGGAAGACGTCATCGATCTCCCCTCTGGAATTTATCTTCGTTTGTCGCCGACTGCCGATGCGGGATCTATGCGTTGCGACAACTTCGGGCAACGTATAGTGCTTCAACAACCATTGGGTCCCTACGGGTCGCATAAAAATCGATTTACAGACACAAAAAAGATTAGATTGCCGACCAAGTGAATAAAAATCGTTAGATCTGTGAGATTGCGCTAACGAGGCAGCCGAGGAACCGCCCGCCCCGCGAGACGCTGCTGGAGGGCACCATCTTTGGAAAACCAACGGGCGGGATCACGGGGTCGAGGCGTGTATTGTTAGTTTCCAGTCCGGCTCGAAGGTCGAAGCTACCAGAGCGAATCTATCTCACCTGATAGCCACATCCACTGACCGACCGCGAACCAACTGACAAAACACGTCGTGACCCCGGGGGGTCGGGCCCGCCTCATGACCTTACCACTGAAGCGAAGGGTGCATCCTGGAAAGCGGCGATTGCCGCGGCCATGAAGACGACGACCACTGCGTCAAACCCGTGGCTGGCAAGCCAGCTCAATATGGACAGCCCATTCCGATTGTGCCGGCTCGTGAACACCTGTCGCGCCACACCTGCCGGGTTCCAACCGCACGTCGAAAAAATTGCAAAGTGCAAAGTTTGATCCTTGATTGTCAAACGCCCCCGGGCGACTGCCGCCTCGGCGGCGGTCCTGTCGCCCGGAGGCGTTGCTGAAGCCCTCGGTCTGGCGACAGGTGAAGGTCGCCACTATCGCCTGGCCTGGCAAGCCTTCCAGCGATGACCGATCCTCACCCAGGGCGGCGCAGCAACCGGCAGAACGGACCGTCACGTTGCTCAAGAAAATCCGGCGCGCCGACGATCTCGACCGCCCGTAGTCGGCAGCCGATCTCGTGGACGCCTTGCCTAATCGGATTTGACGGCCCAAAGTAAGCCGGTATCTTACTCGCATGACTACGTGTATTTCCAGCAAGGGCCAGTTGGTGCTCCCCGCCGAGCTCCGGCGACAGGACGGCATCGAGCCGGGCCAGGAGTTCGAAATCGAGCGCCTCGACCGCGGCGAGTATCGCCTCATTCGTCACACGCCGCCGCCGAACGAGGGGCTCGTGGACTGGCTCCTCGCGTGCCCGGAAAAAGATTTCTTCGTTCCGATCAACTCCGAGTTCACCGACACGCTGTGATCTACTTGGTTGACGCCAACGTCCTCAGCGAGGCGACCAGACAGGCGCCGGAGACCAAGGCGGTCGAGTGGTTGCGGGCGAATGAACGGGAGATCGCGGTGGACCCAATCATCCTCGGCGAAATCCAGTTCGGCATCCTGCTCTTGCCGAAAGGCAAAAAGCGACAACGGCTGGAGCACTGGTTCGCTGACGGCGTCGGCAGAATTCGGTGCCTGTCGTGGGAGGCGACGACGGGCCTGCGCTGGGCCAAGCTGCTCGCGACCCTTCGCGCCTCTGGCCAGGCGATGCCGATCAAAGACAGTATGATTGCCGCCACTGCGCTGGCC
>CAYVDZ010000371.1:0-3228 GCA_964450575.1 uncultured Opitutus sp. | reverse complement strand
GCGTAACACCCGCGATTTCTCCCGCGCCGGCGTGAAGACCGTGAATCCGTTCGCGTGAGCGGATTCTGTAGCGGCAGATTTCCATTGAGCGCCGCTTGCGCGCCACACGGAAGAACAGGCGCGGAAGAACAGCGGAAGAATAGGGTCAGGTCTTGGGGTTTGGGGTTCATGCGAGTTTTTTGTTGAGCTTGTCGTCGGGTTGTCGCTGCCAAGCGCTGACTTTGCGGCTGACTTTATGCAGATTGCCCTTGTTCAGCGTCGTCGCCAGCCAGCGATTCGTCGCCGTGGTGCTCGTCACGCGATGAGAAGGGAGCAGCAGGGCCAGGGGTGGCCGTCGCGGCGGACGGAGCATCGCGCGAATGAGAAACGTGGCCGCAGCGTGGCCAGCATTCTTTGGCGGTCAGGCGAAGGGCGCGCTGTTTCGTGTCATCGGTTCCACGGCTGCTTCTGCTTGGTTTCGGTGAAGCGCTTCGCCGGGTCCGTGTGCGGGTTGGGGCCGGGAATTTCGGCCGGGATGGACTTCAGCCACGCGTGCAATTGGGCGCTCATCGCGGCGGCGCGCTCCGGCTCGGCCGTTGCGCGGTCGTCCGTCTCGCCGAGGTCGGTGCGGAGGTTGAACAACTCGAGTTTCCGGCCCGGGCGATACCTCAGCTTCGCGTCGAAGGAATCGCCGAAATGCTCGATAAGTTTCCAGTCGCCGGTGCGGATCACGGCGCAGGGCGTCGCGGCCCAGCGCAGATCGTAGAGCGGCATGTGCCAGAAGAGAGCGCGCTCGGGGAGTGGCGCACCGGCGAGCGCGGGGCGGAGATCGACGCCGTCAACCGGGTAGCTGGCGGGCGCCCGCGTGCCGGCGGCGGCAAAAAGGGTGGGCAGCCAGTCGATGATGTGGACCGGCTCGGCGCTCACGAGACCCGCACGCGCAACGCCGGGCCAGCGCACGAGGCACGGCACGCGGATGCCGCCTTCGTAGGCGGTGCCCTTGCCGGAGCGAAGCGGGGCGTTGTCGAACTCCTGATTGCGCATTTTGAGCGGAGCGCTGCCGTCCTCGGGGTCGTTGCTCATGGCGGGCGTCCCCCACATCGTGTCGAGCCCGCCGTTGTCGGTGAGGAACACGACCATCGTGTCGTCGCGGAGCTTGAGCGCATCGAGCCGCGCGAGCAGGCGGCCGACGGAGTTATCCAGATGTTCGATACACGCGAGGTAGACGGCGTTGCCGAGGCCTTGCTCGGGGGCGCCGCGGGCGCGGTATTTGGCCACGAGGTCGGACGGGGCGGAGACCTTGTTGTGGATGGTGTGATGCGCGAGGTAGAAGAACCACGGTTGCGCGCGCTGCCGCTCGATGAAACCGATGGCTTCGTCGGTGAGATGATCCACCCATTTGTCGCCTTCGTTCTGCGTCCCGGGGCCGCGCGGCGCGACGAAGTCGAAGCCGTAGTGCGGGCCGGCCTCGGGTTTTAAGGACGCGTAGTCGCCGTCGGCGCCCATAGTGAGATGCCATTTGCCGGCTATGCCGGTGACGTAACCGGCGGCGCGCAGGCCTTTGGCGAGGTTGAATGCTTCGCGCGGGAACTGCTCGCGGAAGGCCGGCTCGGCGACGGGCGCCCACGGCGAACCATACCACGGGATGACATGCCACATGCCGTTGCGCGCGGTGTGCTGGCCGCTGAGCAGCGCGGCGCGCGTGGGCGTGCACTGCGGCATCACATAGGCGTCGGTGAAGCGCACGCCGTCGCGCGCGAGCGAATCGAGGTGCGGCGTGGCGACAAGCCGGTTGCCGTAGCTCGAGAGCGTTGGCCAACCTTGGTCGTCGGTGAGGATGAACAGGATATTGGGTTTGCGCGCGGCCGCGGCGCAGGACGCGGCAAGGGCAATGGCCAGGGCGCAGCCGAACGAGAAGCGAAACGAGAACATGCGGGGGAGGGAACGGGCTTTCAGAACGTGATGCGGTTCGTGAGCGAGACGGAGCGCGGCGGCGCGATCTCCGCGCGCAGGACTTCGCCGGCGGCGTTCGTTTTGTCGACGATGAGATCTTTCCGGTTGAGCAGATTGTCGATATTGAGCTGCACCTTCCATCCGTAGGAGCGGCCGCGGAAGCGGAGGGGGCGACTGTAGCCGACGACGCCGCTGACGAACGAGTGCGCGTCGAGGCGCAACGGCCGGTTGGCGTTGTCGTAGCCGGTGACCATCGAGCCGCGGTGCCGGACCCCGCCGCCGAACGACACGTTTTTGAACACACCCTCGGCGACGGTGTAGTGCGTAAACGCATTGAAGATCGAACGGCGATGCCCGACGGGCGCCTGGCCTTCCGCGGCAGAAAAGGCGGCGATGATCGTATCGATCGAGGCGAGGGCGGCGCCGACCGTGGCGCGCGGGGCTTCAGCGGCGGCACCGGAGACGCCGGGCACGCCGGCCGGAATGGCGAGAGCGGAGTTAGCCTGCCACACGGCCCGGTTGTCGGCGACGAGTTTGCGTCCGAACGGTCGGACGTTGGACGTGGCGACGTCTGCGCGGCTATAGTTCACCATCATACGCCACTTGGGGGTGATGTTGGCGACCATCTCGAACTCGTAGCCTTTGGAGACATTGGACAAGGTGTCGTTGCCGATGAAGGTGCCGAAGTTGCGGTCGAGCGCATAAGTGATGCCGCGGACCTGGTTCATGAAGTCGCCGCCCCAACCGATGCTGACGTTGTCTTCGCTGACCTCAAAGCGGCTGGCCACGATGCTGTAGCGGCCGCCCTTGAGATTGAGCATCACGCCGGCATCGCTGCCTTGGCCCACGCGCGGACCGACCCCGATTCCTTGCGTATCGGAATTGTAGCCAAGGCGGAAGCCACCCTGCGGTTGAAAGTTGTCGGCCTCGTTGTAGCGCAGGGCCAGCCAGTCGGTGGCGTGAAACACGACGCCGAAGGTCGTCGTGTCGGCGGACGCGACCGAGCCTCTCGCCCCTTTGCTCGCCGCGATGACCTCCTGCGTGCCTGGGGCGCGCGTCCCGATGCTGCTCCAGGTCGATTCCTCGTCCTTGCGCAGGCCGACGGTGGTCACGAGCCGGTCTTTCAGGAAACGGCTTTGCAGCACGGCCAGCGCGGAGTCGAGCCGGGTCAGGCTGTGGTTCATGCTCGTGGTGACGAGGCGGGAATTGACGCCGCCGACGCCGTTGAGCGCGCGGTTGCGCGGATCGAGATGACCGCGCGGGAGGCTCGGATCGTCGAAGGAGAAATAGGTGCGC
>CAYVDZ010000370.1:0-5784 GCA_964450575.1 uncultured Opitutus sp. | reverse complement strand
CTACTACGTTTCCGAGGCGCAGAACTTCACCGCCTCGCTGGGCGCGGCCCGAAACGACATCGATCCCGACGGCATCAACGGTCGCAACGGCGGCAACGGCTACACCTTCAGCAAGACGTCCGACGGCTTCAATGTGACGCTCACCTCGCGGCCGCTCCGGGGCTGGGAGGTGCGCCTCAACTTCGCCACGGCCGACGGCAGCGAGCGCAGCGACGTCGTCCTGCCGCAGTTCTACAACGACCGGTTCAACACCACGACCGTCGGCGGCCAGACCGTCGTCGCGGTGCGCGCGGCCGCCGGCGCCGCCCTCACAGCGTTGCTGGTGCCATCGGACCCACTCGATCCGAACTCGCCACAGATTCCGCTCTCGCTCGCAATGATGCGGGACCCGGCCAGCGACTATTTCGCGGCGATCGATCCGGATTCCGGGCAGATCCTCAACGCGGAGAATCTGGGCCTGCTGACTCCGGGAGTGGGCACCAACGAAACCGGCCTCCCGATCACCGAACACCAGCTCGGTTTCGTTTCGCCGTCGGGTGGCTCCGTCATCGTGAAGCGGGCGGGCGAGAAAACGGTCAACTATGCCGAACGCAGTTACAGCCTCGTGAATCGCTTCCAGTTCACCGAAGGCCGGCTGCGGGGGCTCGTCCTGGGCTTGAGCACGAGCCTGCGCGAAAATCATCGCGCCTACATGTATAACGACGCCGCGGACGGCGGGGCGCGGAAGACGTTCTATTTCCCCAACCGCCTCCTCCATGACGCCTACGCGATCTACCGGTTCAACGTCACCCGGCGCGTGCGCGGCTCCGTGCAATTGAACGTGGCCAACGTTCTCGATTCCAACCGCATGCTGGTGCTGCCCGCCAGCGCCACCGGCGTCCTGCGCTACGCGCAATGGTTCAACGCCCCGCAGAAGTTCTCGCTCACGACGAGCTGGAACTACTGAGACCGGGCCGCCGCTCCCGGTTTCGACCAGGGCCGGCGGCCGCAACCCCACACCCAAGAAACGTGCCTGTCTCGTCCGCCCCGATCCGCCGCCTCGCGCGCTGTACCGCGATGTTCCTCGGCGCCGCGGCCGCGTGGGGCGCCTCATCACCTCCTTTCCAGATTAGCGGGATCTACCCGCACCTCGCCACGTTCAACCACGAAAGCGAATGCGGCACCGGCGCGGTCGTCCCTTGGGCGGACCGACTGTGGGTGATCACCTACGCTCCCCACAAACCCACCGGCTCCTCCGACAAACTCTACGAGATTACCCCCGACCTGCAGCAGATCGTCCGCCCCGAAAGCATCGGCGGCACGCCCGCGAATCGTTTCATCCACCGCGAGTCGCAACAACTCTTCATTGGGCCCTACGCCATCGACGCGCAACGCAATGTCCGCGCCATTCCCTATAGTAAAATGTATGGCCGGCCAACCGGGGTCGCCCGCCACCTCAGCGACCCTGCCAATAAAGTCTACTACGCTTCAATGGAAGAGGGGTTCTATGAGGTCGATGTGCGCACGCTCGCCGTGACCGAGCTCTTTCGCGACGAGCAACTGAAGGAGCCTTTCCGCCGCGCCAACCTTCCCGGCTATCACGGCAAGGGACTCTACTCCGGCCAGGGCGTGCTGGTTTATGCGAACAACGGCGAAAGTTCCGCGCTCGCCCGCGTAAAGCCCGACATCCCCAGCGGCGCCCTCGCCGAATGGAACGGGGTCAGCGACACGTGGCGCGTCGTCCGTCGCAATCAGTTCACCGAGGTCACTGGTCCCGGTGGAATTAGCGGCAATGAAAACCCCGCCACCGATCCGATTTGGTCGATCGGCTGGGACCACCGCTCCCTCCTTCTCATGGTGCTCGATCGCGGCACCTGGCACAGTTACCGACTCCCCAAAGCCAGCCATTCCTACGACGGCGCCCATGGCTGGAATACCGAATGGCCCCGCATCCGCGAGATCGGCGAAGACGACCTGCTCATGACCATGCACGGCACGTTCTGGCGCTTCCCGCGCACCTTCAGTCCCACGCGCTCCGCGGGCATCACGCCCCGCTCCAACTATCTCAAGGTTGTCGGCGATTTCGCCCGCTGGGGCGACAAGGTCGTGCTCGGCTGCGACGACACCGCTGCGAGCGAGTTTCTCAACAAGCGCCGCGCCAAGGGCGACCTCGCCGGCCCCGGCCAATCCCAGTCCAACCTGGTTTTCCTCGACCCCGCCCAGCTTGACCAGTTCGGCCCAGTCCTCGGCCGCGGCGCCGTCTGGCTCGAGGAAGCCGTGAAACAGGATGAACCGTCCGACGCGTTCTTGTTTTCTGGATACGACCAGCGTCAGCTCCACCTGACGCATAACGCGGGCGCCGCCGTCACGTTCACCCTCGAGATCGACCGCACCGGCAGCGGCCAGTGGACGAAACTGCGCGATGTCTCGGTCCCCGCTTCCGGTTACGCGGCCTTCTCGTTTTCCGCCGCCGATCAAGGCTCTTGGATTCGTCTCCGGGCTTCACGTGACCTCACCGCCGCGACCGCCCTGTTCGCCTTTCGCAATCAGGACCGCCGCGGCCTCACCGCCGACGCGCGCTTCGACGGCCTCGCTCGCGATGGCGCCACGCAGGCGAGCGGGGGCTTGTTGCACGCCCGCGGACACAACAAGCGCACGCTCGCTGTCGCTGCGACCACGCTCACCGACGGAACGGCCGCGCCCGCCACGTTCTACGAGATGGACGCCGACATGAAACTGCGTCGCACGGATGAAGCCGGCGCCGCCGACTGGATGACGAAAAATGTGGCAATCCCGCGCGACTCACTCGCCTTCGACGAAGCCTCGGCGATCTACACGGACGAACAAGGCAAACGCTTCCGTCTCCCGCGAGGCCGCGCCGACTTTACGCCGGGCGGTTTGCTGGGCGTCGAACGCGCGGTGCGGGAAGTCTGCACCGAGCGCGATTTGCTGAACTGCGCCGGCACGTTCTTCGAACTGCCCGCCGAGAACGCCGGCGGCATCATCAAAGTCCGCCCTATCGCAACCCACAACCGCCGCGTGCACGACTACGCCACCTGGCGCGGACTACTGGTGTTAAGTGGCGTGGACGCCAAGGCGCCAGCCACCAATCGTCACATCATCCGCTCCGACGACGGTCACGCCGCGGTCTGGGTGGGCAGCGTGGATGACCTCTGGCAATTCGGCCGCCCCGTCGGCGTCGGCGGTCCTTGGAAAGCCAGCGCCGTTACCGCCGGCGCCGCCTCCGATCCGTATCTGATGACTGGGTACGACCGGAAGAAACTGCAGCTCTCGCACACCTCGCCGCACGCGGTGACCATGACCGTTGAAATTGATCTCACTGGCACCGGAACTTGGGCAACGTACGCCACCATGGACGTCGCCGCTGGCAAAGCGCACGAACATGTATTTCCGGCTGACTTTCAAGCTTACTGGGTGCGCCTGACAGCGCAGTCCACGACCACGGCCACGGCCTGGTTCACCTACGAGTAATCGATTTCCGCATCTCGCCCCTCCGTTCCCATGAATGCCTTCGATAAAAATAGCCTGGGATTGCGACCGGGCGTCACTGGCAGCCTTGATTGGCTAAACGCGTTGTGAACAGGTCAAGTTTCCCAAACCTCAGATTGTTAACCGCGGATTACGCCGATCCCGCGGATAAGACCTGGAATACCGCCAGCGATCCGCTCCATCCGCGTACTCCGCGGATGATCGATGTTTGAACCTCAGTGGTCTGAGGCTACGCCTCGCTAGATAAATCATCGCTGAAGCAGCAGTGATGAGATCGCCTGAACTCACCTCTCTCGAGCCCAGCCCTTCCCTTTTTCGATCATCCCAACCTTCCTTTTTATGAAACGCCTGCACTCCCTCTTCGCCTGCGCGCTTTTGAGCATCACGCCGGCCTTGGCCGCCGATCGCCTGCTCGTGGAAGCCGAGAGCTTCCAGCAACGCGGAGGCTGGTCCCTCGACACCCAGTTCATCGAGATCATGGGCTCTCCGTATTTGATCGCCCACGGACTCGGCAAGCCCGTCCCCGACGCCACCACCACCGTCACGTTTCCCGCTGCTGGCACGTATCGAGTCTGGGTCCGCACCAAGGACTGGGTCGCGATTTGGAATGCTCCGGGATCCCCCGGAAAGTTCGAGCTCCTCGTCAACGGCACGGCTCTTGCCGAGGCCTTCGGCACCAAGGGCGCCGAGTGGTTCTGGCAGGACGGAGGTACGGTCAAAATCAACCAGCGCCAAACCTCCCTCGCGCTGCGCGACGTCATGGGCTTCGACGGGCGCTGCGACGCGATCTATTTCACGACCGACCTCAACGAAACCCCGCCCAACGATTCCGCCCCGCTCAACGCCTGGCGCAAGCAGGCGCTTGGTTTGCCCGCGCAACCGCAGGACATGGGCGAGTTCGACCTCGTCGTCGTCGGTGGCGGTTACGGCGGCATGGGCAGCGCAATTTCCGCCGCGCGCATGGGCCTCAAGGTCGCCCTGATCCAGAACCGTTCCGTCCTCGGCGGCAACGGCAGTTCGGAAATACGCGTCTGGGCCATGGGCCTGATTCGCCGCGGCAAATACCCGCACATCGGGGAAATCGTCGAGGAGTTTGCCGACAAGGCCAAGAACTCGCCGGGACCAGCCGAAGAGTTTGGCGACGCGCAAAAGGAAGCGCTTATTCGCAGCGAGAAAAACATCTCCCTCTTCCTGAACGAGCACGTGTACGCGGCCCAAACCAAGGACGGGAAAATCACCTCCGTCACGTCACTCACGACCACCAACAGCCGCGAGCGCACCTACCGCAGCAAGCTCTTCGTCGACTGCACCGGCCACGGTTATCTCGCTCACCTCGCGGGCGCCAAATACGAGATCGAACCCAAGGACCTCCTCGGCATGAGCAACATGTGGGTCTGGAGCAACGGCGAGAGCGAACAGGCATTCCCCGAAACCCCGTGGGCACTCGATCTCACGATGGATGATTTCCCGTATCCCAAAATGGGACGCGGCAACATGGAGGATCAGGGCAAGGGCGAATGGTTCTGGGAAAGCGGCTTCAACAAGGATCCAATCAATGACCTCGAACTGATCCGCGACTGGAATCTGCGCGCCGTCTTCGGCGCTTTCAATGCGATGAAAAATCGCGACGGCAAAGCCGAGCACGCCAAGGCCAAACTCGACTGGATCGCCTATGTCGGCGGCACCCGCGAATCCCGCCGGATCGTCGGCGACGTCATGCTCACGCACGAAGATATCGTCACCAAGCGCGAGTTTCCCGATGGCGCCGTGCCCAGCACCTGGAGCATCGACTTGCATTTCGCCAAGCAGGAATACGCCAGGAAATTCCCTGACAATCCCTTCATCGCCGTCGCCGAGCACGACCGCCGCATCGATCGCGCCGTCGGTTATCCCATCCCCTACCGCTGCCTTTATTCCGTAAACGTCGCCAATCTGTTCATGGCCGGCCGCAACATCAGCGTTACCGATCAGGCGCTCGGGACCGTCCGCGTCATGAAGACCATCGGCATGATGGGCGAGGTCGTCGGCAAGGCCGCGTCCATCGCCATCAAACACGGCGTCAGCCCCCGCGATGTTTATACGCTGTATTGGTCCGAACTTGATGGTTTGCTGAAGCTCCCAGGCCGGGCTCGACGTGGCGCCGACAACACGATGGATATCAGCGGACCCGCCCCTGGACCGGTGGACGACGCCGGTGGCCGCAGCTCCGGTGTCGCCCTCTCCGCGCTCCCTGGAATCGTGATCGATAACAAGGCCGCCCAACTCACCGGCAACTGGAACGCCGGCGGATCACTC
>CAYVDZ010000369.1:0-5791 GCA_964450575.1 uncultured Opitutus sp. | reverse complement strand
CTGCTCGACAAACAGCTCGGCGACTACACCGCCAAAAACAAGGCCGACTACTTTATCCACAAAGACCTCGGCGGCTTCCTCCGCCGCGAGCTGGATTTTTATATCAAAAACGAGGTCATGCACCTCGACGATGTGCAAAACGCCGCCGCCTTTGCCGATATCGAGAAAAGCCTGCGCCTCATCCAATGCCTGCGCGCCATCGCTCTCGACCTCGTCGCCTTCCTCGCCCAGCTCGAAGACTTTCAGAAAAAGCTCTGGCTAAAGAAGAAATTCGTGGTCGAGGCCCACTACTGCCTCACCCTCGACCGCATTTATAAAATAGGCGACGATCTCAAACCGAAGGATTCAACGCGGGCCGGCGTTCTTGCCGAGCGCGAATGGCTGCTGGCACAAATCGCCGCCAACGAAAAACAAATCGCCGCGTGGATCGACCTCGGTCTGGTGAAGAATGCCGCCTGCGAACCCGTGCTCGCGAGCACCGATCCGCTCTTCGCCGCTCAAGCCACCACCGTCGCCGAACGCCTGCGCGCCCATCCTTTTCTCATGGTCGATACTCAGTTGTTTTCGACCGAGTTCAAATACCGCCTGCTTTCTCAACTCCACGACCTCGACGCGCAGTGTGACGGGCTGCTTGTCCATTCGGAGAATTTCCAGGCCCTGCGCCTGCTTCAGGAGCGGTATCGAGGGGAGGTTAAATGCACGTACATCGATCCGCCGTATAACACCGGGGGCGATGGATTTCTCTATCGCGATAGTTTGCGCTGCTCTAGCTGGTTGTCCTTTGGGCTGGATCGAATACTTTCAGCTCAGTCCTTGATTTCAGCAGACGGCGTCACCTTTTGCTCCATTGACGAAAATCAAGTTGATACGCTCTCGGTAGCACTTGGTCACGCTGGTGGCGGACATAAATTGCTTACACCCTTTGTTTGGAAACGAAAAGCCGGTGGTGGAGACGATAGCGACTACATCGCTGCGGAACACGAGTATGTCTTGTGTCTTGCGAAAGAAGCAGGGGCCACTCGGCTCGGGAAGATAGAGCACGAGAGCGAAGCAATGACGGCCAAATATAACCGCTCTGAGAATGAAAGGAGATACTATCTGGAACGATTGGATAAAACTAGCCTTACCTATAGTGCGGAAATGGACTTTGATATTGAATGTCCGGATGGGCAGAAAATTGAGCCACCCCAGCCAAATCCAAATAATCCAACCACGATTTGGAGATGGAGTAAAACAAAGATCAAAACTGATTGGAACCAGCTTATATTCGAACGTGAAAAGAAAACGAATGAGTGGCGTATTTACACGCGCACGTGGGAATCGTTAGACGGCGTAACACCCCGAAGCCTTTTGGTAGATAAGCATCATGGCAGAAATCGTGACGGGACCCAAGAGATTGGCCATCTCTTGGGCTCAAAGGCATTTAGTAATCCAAAGCCGCTCCGATTGTTGGCACATCTGTTGGCAGTAGGAGCCCCAGAAAAGACTGCTACAATTTTAGATTTTTTCGCAGGATCCGGGACGACCGCTCATGCTGTTATTAATCGGAATCGCGAAGACTCAGGACGGCGTAAATATATACTTATCGAGGTCGGAGGTCATTTTGATTCTGTATTGCGGCCGAGAGTTCAAAAAGCGGTCTATTCTAAAACTTGGGAGAATGTAGTCCCTGTGGGCACCGACGCGGGCCTCTCCCACTGTTTCAAATACCTCCGCCTCGAATCCTACGAGGACACGCTCAACAACCTCGCCCTTAAGCGCCCGGATGGACTGACCGATCTTTTCGATCCCGCCGGTAAAGAGGATTATCTTCTCCACTACATGCTCAACGTCGAGAGCCAGGCGTCCCTGCTCTCGGTCGAGGATTTCAAAAAACCCTTCGACTACAAACTCCGCATCGCCGCCGACTCCGCCGGAACCTGCCGGACTCGCGCCGTCGATCTCGTCGAAACGTTCAACTACCTGCTCGGCCTGCGCATCGCCCACCTCGACGCCAAGCTCGATCTCGGCCATGTCCTCGTCTCCGGCAAACTGCCCGACGGCCAGAGTTGTCTCATCATCTGGCGCGATTGCGAAAAGCTCGATTACGAAGGCACCACCAAGCTCCTCGAACGCCACAAGATCACGCCCAACGACAACGAATACGACGTCGTCTATATCAACGGCGACCACAACATCCCCACCATAGCGCAAGCCACCGAGGCCGAGGGTGGCGTCACCCGCCAGCTCACCCTCCGCCAGATCGAGCCCGAGTTCATCGCCCGCATGTTCGCCGGGGAGGAGGTTTGAGCATTAAAACCATGGCCCGCGCCTCCTCCAAATCCAAACCCCGTCCCCGCAGCTTTCACCAGGACTTGGTGCTCAACCGCTGGCTCCTGGGCTTTTTCTCCGGCGATTCCCTTCAGCGGCTAAAAGAGCGTCTCGGCGAAGATCGCTGGGAAGGCCTACACGAGGACGGTCAGACCCTGTTTTTTCACCAGCTCACCGCGAATCTCTTCAATATCGACCGCATTTCCGAGACCGAGCTGCGCCGCTACGACCTATCCATCGTCGGACACTGGAAAACGATCACCGCCGCCCGCAACAAGCGCGAGTGCCACATCCTTCAGCTCAAGTATTTCCAATACCTCTCGCTCCTCTTCACCGAGATCTACCTCGATTGGTATTTCCATCGCCGCCAGCAACTCCTCGACGGTCTTAACGAGGCGCTCGCAGTGTTCCACGCCGACCAGACCGAGGTGCGGTTCGAGCCATTCAAGACCGACGACCTCAACCGCCTCGCTTTCTGGAACGCCACGGGCAGCGGCAAGACGCTCCTCCTTCACGTCAACATCCTCCAATACCTGCACCACTATCAGGCGGGACGGAAAGGCGTGCTGCCGGACAAAATCATCCTACTCACCCCCAACGAAGGCCTGTCGGCCCAGCACTTGAGCGAGGCCCAGCTCTCCGGCTTTGGCCTCGTCGGCTATTTCGAAAAGGACAAATCCCGCGCCCTCAAAGGCACCATCGAGATCATCGACATCAACAAGCTCGCCGACGAGATGGGCGACAAGACCGTCGCGGTCGAGGCATTCGAGGGCGACAACCTCGTGCTGGTGGACGAGGGCCACCGTGGCACCGGCAAAAATGCGGATGCCTGGATGCGCCGCCGCAACGCCATCATCAGCCGGGGCTTCGCCTTCGAGTATTCCGCCACCTTCGGCCAGGCGGTCGGGAAAGGCCACACCGTAGCCAGCGCCGAGGATGAGTTGCTAAAGACCAAGGCCAAGACGCTTTTCGGCACGAGCAGCCTCAAAAAGTTGGACCCCGAACAACGCGCCCAGTTGACGCTCACCGACGACGACCGCGAACGCGCCCGGGCAATGGCGATGCGCGAAATCTACGCGAAATGCACGGCCTTCGATTACTCCTACAAGTTTTTCTACGAGGACGGCTACGGTAAGGAGTTCCTCATCCTCAACCTGCCCGACGACAAAAACGAAGACCGCGTCGCGCTCTACTTCACCGCCTGCCTGCTCAGCTTTTACCAGCAGATGCGCCTGTGGGAAACGCAGCGCGCGGCGCTCACCGACTACAACATCGAGAAACCTCTCTGGATCTTCGTCGGTAACAAAGTCAGCGACGATGATTCCGACATCCTCACCGTCGTCCGCTTCCTCGCCGATTTTCTCAACCACAGTGCCCGCACGCTCACCTGGATCGCTGATCTCGTTTCCGACAAGGCGCAGATCATCGACGAGCGCACCAAGAAGAACATTTTTGAAAAGCGTTTCCTTCCCCTCATGGGTGAGAGCGCGGAGTCCATTTTCACCGACATCCTCAAGCGACTCTTCAACGCCAACGGCCCGCAGCGCCTCAAGCTCGTCAACGTCAAGAACAGCAAGGGCGAGCTGGCGCTCCGCGTCGGCGACGCCGATCCATTTGGCCTGATCAACATCGGCGACGACTCCGGCTTTTTCACCCTCGCGGAAGAGCAGCGCCACGGAGCCTTCGATCTGGAGGAGGACAGCTTCGGCGGTGCGCTCTTCGGCACCATCAACGCCAAAGACAGCCGTCTCAACATGCTCATCGGCTCGCGCAAGTTTACCGAGGGCTGGAGTAGCTGGCGCGTCTCGACCATGGGCCTCCTCAACATGGGCCAAGGCGAAGGCTCGCAAATCATCCAGCTCTTCGGTCGCGGCGTTCGGTTGAAGGGGCGGGGCTTCTCGCTCAAACGCACACCCAAGGGTGAACTGCCCAAGGGCCTGCACCTCGAAAAACTCGAAACATTGAACATCTTCGGTGTGCGCGCCGACTACATGGCGAAGTTCAAGGACTACCTCCGCGAGGAAGGCATCACGCCGACGGACGAGATTCTCGAACTCGATTTCCCCACCCGCGCCAACCTCCCGGCGAAGTCACTCAAGACGCTTCGCCTCAAAGACGGCTATAAGGACAACCAGAAGCTCGGGTTTAAGCGCACCTATTATCCATCGCTCTACGTAGTGCCACCAGCCTTCATCGACGCCGAGACCGGTCGCTCGAAGATCAAGCCGCCCCACGTGGTGGTGGATCTTTATCCCCGCATCCAAGCCCTCGCCAGCGGCGAGGCCAGAGGCACCGCCAAACCCAAGGACGCCCGCCAGCCGGGCAAACTCTCAACCGACGCGATGCGATTCTTCGACTGGGATCGCATTTTCTTGGCCGTGCAGGAACACAAGCTCCTCAGCAGTTGGAGCAATCTCCGGGTGGATCGCGAGCGCCTCAAGAGTTTCTGCCTCGGCGACGCGAGCTGGTATACGCTCTACGTCCCCGCGTCCGAGCTTGTGATCCGGCGCATGGAGGACATGCGGCGACAGGAGGATATTCTAGTCCAGCTCCTGACCGATTTCACCGAGCGGTTCTACCAGGCGCTGAAGAACGCCTACGAAGGGCAGTTCTACGAAGTCATCCCGCTCGCGGCCGACCACGGCTCGATGCTCAAGCTCTATCACTTCGAGATCGATGACACCGACGACGGCAACGCCTACCTCCAACGACTCCAAGCGCTCCAAGAAATCGTCGCCGCCGGCAAAATCGGCGAAGCCGGAAAATGGGCCGCCAATCAGATGGTCGCGATCTGTTTCGACCGGCACCTCTACTACCCGTTACTGCATTTGGAGGCACCGGATGCGCTGCCGTTCAAAATGCGCCCGCTGGCCTTTGACGGCGAGAGCGAGGTGCGCTTCGTGCGCGATCTCGAAGCGTTCTATCGCTCTGAGGCGGGTAAAAAAGCCATCGGCCCCCGCAGCCTCTACCTGCTCCGCAATGCCGCAACCAAGGACAAGGGCATCGGTTTCGCCACGGCAGGCAATTTCTATCCCGACTTCCTCCTTTGGTTGGTGGACGACGCCACGGGCAAACAATGGCTTAGCTTCGTTGATCCCAAAGGCATCCGCAACGTGGACATCGACCACCCCAAGCTCCGTCTCTACCGCGAGATCAAGAACGTCGAAAAACAGCTCAACGACCCGAGCCTGACCCTCAACGCCTTCATCCTCTCCGGCACCGCCTTCAACGACATCCTCAACCTCGGCGGCAAAGTCACCCAATCTGATCTCGAGAGTCGTCACGTGCTCTTCATGGAGGCGGGTAGGGACGCCTATCTCTCAGCTCTTTTTGCGGCAGCGTCGAAGCATCCTGACGCCGTGACGTGATAGCGACTCCGCGTTAGCCGGCAGCCGTCCATAGTGAGCACGACAGGGGTCGATCAAACGCCGCCGCGGGAGTCCGTCCGACGGGGTCAGTCCGTGAATTGTTATTGGCCTTC
>CAYVDZ010000368.1:0-5797 GCA_964450575.1 uncultured Opitutus sp. | reverse complement strand
ATCGGATTCAACGTCGTTGCGTCCATCTTCGCCCAACCGCGCGGCTTCGGCTCCCCGCCCATCGGCCACTCCTTTCTCCCCTGCCCTCCCCGGCAGAGATGCCGGCGGACAGCACAAAGCGAAGAGAACCTGGCACGCTCACCGTGCGACCGTTTTATTCAACGCATCAAGCTCAGCATCGGTCCATGGCTTCTGTCGATCGGCGTTGGCAGCTCGAATTATCGCCACCCGCCCCGGATCAACCATCGCCGATTGATTGCCAAACTCGCGGCGAATATAGGTAATCACTCCGGCGACTTGCGTGTCATCCAAATGTTTCCACGGCGGCATAATCAAACCACGTCCGGGATTTTCCTTTCCCCCGAGGACGATCCGGATGAGCGAGTCATCATTTTCCTGCAACCAGCGTGAACCGACCAGCGTCGGCGCCAGCCCGAGCGTACCCTGCCCACTCTCCTGGTGACACGGCGCACAGCTGAGCGCGTACGCACTTTTGCCGGTCTCGAAAAGTTGCTGCGCTACGCGTTGCGCCGGGTCGTCCGAATGACGTTGCGCATAACTGGTCAAAAGAGACGTGAGGCGCGAGTCCCGGTGCCCCTGAATCAACGCCACGTTGCTCGTGCTCAAAACGCCCGGATCGAAGGTGCCCTGGTTCATCCGCTGGAGCATCGCGAGCGCCCAGCCTGGCTGCTCACTGAACATCTTCTGCGCGGTCGCTTTCAAGCGCGGACTTAAGGTCGGAAAGAGTTCCATTACCACTCCGGCACCCGCCTCGAACCCGGCCAGCGCCGCGAGATGCCGTGCGCGGCGAGCCTCATTCTTTTCCGGGCGCGCCAACTCCGCAATAATCGGCAGCGCTTCCGCCGGCGCCGTCGACGCCAGCAACTCAAGATAAAGCTGCTGATCCGGGTCACTCACGTTGCCTGCTTTCATCCGCGCGATCGCCTCGGACATCGCCTCGTCCCGACCCAGCTTGGCCGCCAACGTCACCAACGCGGCGGACCGCGTGCCGGCTGACCAAAAGCTGGCGACGGTCTCGCGGAGAATGCGCGGGGCCGACTCCACCCGCGGACCCGTCAAGCCCTCCGCCATACCGGCGAGCAACAGGGCCGCTTCTTCCTTCCCCGGAGCGGCTGCCAGCAGTCGGCCGCAGAACTCCAGATTGCGGCGTAGATGCTCTGGCGCGCGGTCGATCAACCACTCGGAATAAACCCCTTGCTTCAACGTATAATATTTCCGCGGACCCTGATCCGATGTATAACGCTTTCCGATCCACCCGGCGATCTGCGTGCGGAACACCGATGATCTCCACACGGCGGGATCCTTGATCATGGCCAGCAGTTCTTCGTGGCCGGTATTGGCCTGGCTCTCGATCGCCCACCAAATCAGCAACGGCAAATGCTTGTCAGTCGCGTCTTCCTCACGCGTCAGCAACGCCCGCACAATCGGCAACGCCTGGCCCGCGGGCAGCCGCTTCGCACTACTGGCGAGCTGGCTGCGGACTTCGACGTCCGGCTCCGTGGCCGCGAGGTTTGCGAGCTCCCGGCCGGTGGCCGAAGTGACGCGGTTGCGATCACCAAGCAGCCGCACGGCCCAGCGGCGCACGTGTTCATTCGGATGCTGCAACGCCTGACGGAAACCCGGCTCTTCGATTTCTCCGCGATAATTAAGCACCCACAACGCTTCCAGCGCCGCCGGCTCGTTCCGGGCGAGAATGCCCTGCAAGGTCTCAGCAATGGCTTCGGGGAGATCCGCGAGCAGGCGACGCGCCTGTTCGCGATGCTCCCGGTTCGCGTGGGCGAGCAGGCCGATAAGTTCCGTCGTCGATTTCTGGCGTAGATCCATAGGGCGCGCCCGCGGGGCATCCTTCGCCCCGATGCGGATGATGCGGCCATTCGTTTTATCCCACGTATCCATGGGATTGAGATGGCTCAGCCGGACGTCGACCCAGTCCGCTATATAGATTCCACCGTCGGAACCGACTTCAATATCAACCGGGCGAAACGTTTTGTCTTCAGTTGTCACCAGCGGAAGCGTGTCGATCGTGCGAAACGTTGACGTATCCTTCAACACCTGGCTGGCCTGAACGCGATTCGTCAGAGACATCGCTACCACAATTTGGCCCTCCAAAGCTGGGATCGCGCCGCCTTCGTAATGAATAAACGCCTGGGGAAAGCGGGGCGAGTAGCCCTCGTGCGCCATGTGCAGGAAGAACCCAAAGATGAAGGGGTTCATCGCCGGCCCATGTTTCGTCCAACCTTTCACATAGGTCGCGCCCTGCGCATAATGCAGCCCGCGCGTTCCGCCGTTGTTGGTTCCTGAATACGCCCGGCCATGGCGATCGAACTCGAGGCTGAATGTATTGCCGCCACCTTCGGCGAAGACCTCAAACACCTTGGTGTCGGGATGATACCGCCAGATACCCTGGCCCAGGAGCCGGACGCCTTGAATGTCGAGCGTCGTCGTACTCCCGGTGGCGCCGTACAACCAGCCATCGGGCCCCCAATGCAGGCTGCTCGCCAGCGAGTGCGTGTCTTCCAGACCGAAGCCGGAAAGGTGCACCTCGGGATCGCCATCCGGCACGTCATCGCCATTGCGATCGGGATAAAACAACAGATGCGGCGATTGCAGCACCCACACGCCGCCCCGGCCAAACTCGATGCTGGTGGCGAGATTTAGTCCGTCGAGAAAGGTCTTGTGAGTCTCATACTTTCCGTCGCCGTCCTTGTCTTCGAGAATCGTGATCTTGTCGGCACCCCGCACGTGATTGGGCGGCGCCGGCGGAACCCGATCGTATTCCGCGCGCAGGTATTGATCATAGTTCGTGATCGTGACGCCCGCGGGAAACGGGTATTGCAGATATTGTATGACCCAGAGCCGGCCCCGCTCATCAAAGCGAATATCAATCGGCTGACGAATGACCGGTTCGCTGGCGACCAGCTCAGCAACAAACCCTTCGGGCAACACGAACCGCCTGACACTCTCTTCGGGCGACAACGGAGTGGTCTGGCCGGCAAAGTCCTGGCCACCGGGTTTGAAATTTTTCACGAACTCTCCGATCTCCGGAGTGAAGCGTGGCGGATGGGTCTCCTGCGCGTCCGCACGACTGGCACTGGCGAGCACGACAGCGCCGGCGGCGACCAACGAAAGCGTAATGTGAGATAACATGAGAAAAGGTTTAGTAATTACGGAACGGACCGCGTGGCTCCGCCGCCTCCATCGCCGCGCGCCATTGGGCAAAACGGGCCTTCACGGCCGCGAGCACCGCGGGCTTCTCGTTGGCCAGATTCCGCGTTTCGCTCAGGTCGTTCGACAGATCGAAGAGCTCCTCCTTCGGCGGACGATTGTCTTTATTGCCCCTCGGGACGTACGCGACCCACTTGTAATTATCCACCCGCGCGGCTTGATACACCGACGGCCAATCCCAAAACATTTCCGTTCGGGGTGACTTCCGGTATCCCTGCAGGACCGGCAGCATATTGAAACCATCGAGGTGCACGCCCGGCATCGCCGGCGCCCCACCGATCGCGGCAAAGGTCGGCAGAAGTTCCAGCGAGGACAAAAACTCGGGCGTGGTCTTGCCTGCAGGAATGACGCCGGGCCACCACGCGATCAGCGGGGAACGCAATCCGCCCTCGAACCCGGAACCTTTTCCTCCCCGCAGTTTAACGCCGTCGATCTGGCTGCCATTGCGACCATTATCTGAAAAAAAGATCACCAGCGTTTGGCGATCCAAGCTCAGCTCGCGCAGCGTGTGGAACATCGCTCCGATGGCCTCGTCCATCGCCGAGACCATGCCGGCGTATTTCGTCTCCCGCGCCTTCGGATCGCGATCGGGGTAGTATTTTTTCAGATCCGACTCAGGGACCTGCCACGAGTCCTTCTCCAGGTTGGACGCGCCGTGCGGTGCATTGAATGGAACGTAGAGAAAGAAGGGCCGCTCCCGATTATCCCGAATGAACTTTACCGCTTCCCGGCGAAAGATGTCGGTCGCATAGGTGCCCTTCTCCGCCGTCGTCAGCTCATTACCTTTGAACATTGAGGGCGCGCCGTAACGCTCATGTGTATAGTAATCGATGCCATTGTTGCCGTGTCCGTAAAACACATCGAAGCCCCGCTGCAAGGGCAGGAATCGCCGCGCCTGCCCCATGTCCCACTTTCCGAACACCGCATTGGTGTAGCCCGCCGTGCGCAGCACATCACCGAAGGTCTTTTCCCGAACATCCAGGCCCAGCAGCATTTCCGGTGACATCGCGTACTCCGACGCGGTGTAACGGTGACCATAGTTCACCATGTCGTTCCGGATCATCTCATAGGTACCGTTGCGCTGCGGATAGCGCCCGGTGATGAGCCCGCTACGCGACGGGGTGCACACCGACGCGGTCACATAGAAATTCGTGCCCCGCGTTCCTTCCGCGGCCATCCGATCAAGATTGGGCGTGATGAACTCCTTCGCCCCGAAGGCCCCGAGATCAAAGCCCTGGTCATCGCTGACAATCAGTATAATGTTCGGCTTCACCGCCGGAATCTCTGCGCCGACCAGAGCCGCGAGCAGAAGATGAAACGGGAGCACCCAGGTAAAAAAGCGACGGAGTGTTTTCATAATGAGAACGGCTGCAACGGACGATGAATCAGGGCGCGAAGGAGGTTTCCAAGTAAGGCCGGACGTTCACATCTAGGCGAGAATCCCCTTCACCACTTCGCCGTGCACATCCGTCAGTCGGAAGTCCCGCCCTTGCGAGCGATAGGTAAGACGCGTGTGGTCAAGCCCCATGAGGTGCAGGAGCGTGGCGTTGAGATCGTGTACGTGGACCGGATCGCGCGTTACATTGTAACTGAAATCGTCGGTTTCACCGTAAATTCCCGGCTTCACCCCACCTCCCGCGAGCCACATCGTGAAACAACGACCGTGATGGTCGCGGCCGTAATTCGTCGTCTCGAGTTTTCCCTGGCTATACGTCGTACGCCCAAACTCGCCGCCCCAGATCACGAGGGTATCATCCAGCAATCCGCGTTGCTTCAGATCGCGAATGAGCGCGGCGCCCGGCTGATCAATGTCCTCCGACTGCAGCCGCAAGTCGCTCGGCAGGTTGTAGTGCTGGTCCCAGCCGCGGTGATACAGCTGGATGAACCGCACATCACGTTCCGCGAGCCGGCGCGCCAGCAGGCAGTTCGCCGCAAAGGTCCCCGGCACGCGGGCTTGGGGCCCATACGCCGCGAAGGTTGCATCGGTTTCGTCTTTGAGATCCGTCAATCCCGGCACCGACGTCTGCATGCGAAATGCCATTTCATACTGTGCAATCCGCGTCTCGATTTCCGGATCAATCTGGTGATCGGCCTGTGCTCGGTTCAAGGCGCCGAGTGCATCGAGTTGGTCGCGCCGGGCTCCGCCATCGATCCCTGGCGGGTTCGACAAATAAAGCACCGGGTCTCCGCTGCTCCGGAAACTCACGCCTTGGTGGTTCGACGGCAGAAACCCCGAGCCCCAAAGTCGTGCGTATAAAGGATCCGCCGGCCGCGCCGCACTGCCGCGCGAAATCAGGACGACGAAGCCAGGGAGATTCTTGTTCTCGCTGCCGAGTCCATAGCTGGTCCACGCGCCGAAACTCGGGCGGCCGGGCTGTTGGTGTCCAGTTTGTAGATACGTGACCGCCGGGTCATGGTTGATCGCCTCCGTGTGCAGCGAACGCACAATACAAAGGTCGTCCACGATGCCCGCGGTATGGGGCAGCAACTCGCTGACCCACGTGCCACTGTTCCCATGCTGCGCAAAATTGAAAATCGATGACGTGATCGG
>CAYVDZ010000367.1:0-5812 GCA_964450575.1 uncultured Opitutus sp. | reverse complement strand
GATCGCCCACCTCGATCAACGTACCGCCGTGAGGCGCCGTGTGAACGTGGCCGCCGGAGGCAGCGCCTTGATTGGGGCTCTTACTACAGCCGCCCAGCATCGCGGTTAAAGCGAGCGCCAGCGGAAAAAACCAATGGGTAAAACGTGGCTTCATTCCGACCGACATTGGGAGTCTCCTCCGACCGATGCGAGCCAAAGCGACACCGGGGGGCGGTGAGCCTCTTGAATTCTCCATTCCCGCTGCACCGGATCGATCGCTGAGAGGAAGCAGGGTTTGAACGCATTGTTTCCGGAGTGCGCGAGCTATCACGGGAGAGAGGCACGCTGTGGAAGTGCCCATTTTCACCCGCATTATAGGATTGGCATAGGAAGCCGTTCGCGAAACGAATCATCCCATCCCTCTCCGATGACGTCTCGTGCCGCCCAGTCCACCGCAGCTGCCCGCTGGCCTTTCTGGCTGCTGCTGGTCGCGTGGGTGTGCGTGCACAGTCCCCAGACGGTGATGCCGACCGTGCTGACGTGGCTCGCTGAAGCGCGATCGTTTTCGCATCAACGCGACCTTTCGCGCTCGGCGGCGTATGTACTCGCCGGCGAGAAGGCGCCGAGCCGCGTCAGTGAGGCGCTTGCCCTCGTGCAAGCCGCTCAGCAGGACGCGGCTTCCAATGCCCCCATCTCGGTCCCGTCGACGGCGATTCTGAAAAAAATCGATCTCGCCACCGAACGGCAAATTGACGTCGGACTTCCGGCGGAGCGGAAGGCCTTGGGGTGTCAGGTTGAACTCGACTATAGTTCGAGGCAGCGGGCGCAACCGCCCCATGCTCCACCGCGCGTTGGTAACATGATCTGATTCGCGACTCGGCTCGAATGAGTCGCGTTCTCCTTCCCGCCGTGAATCCGGCGGGAATTATTGGCGTCGCCGAACCGTCACTGCGCATGCGCGTCAGAGGGCGGTCGGACGGCGATCTAGGGTTCGATCCTCTGTTCCCGGCTTGTTGACCATGTATCTCCCCTTTTCCTTTTTGCGCCCCCACGTGGGCGCTTTCACCGCCCTTTATCCCGCGATCAACGCTCTGGCGTTGTCCGCTTCTGTCGTCGGCGCCCCGCCCCCGCCTCCGGACGTATCCACTCCAGAACGACTCGACCCCTTCATTGTGCAGGGTCGCGCCACGGATCTGGTCGGGACAGCGACCTCCGCGTCGCAGGGAATTGTGGGCGCAGCCGAACTCGGAGCGCGGCCCTTTCTACGGAGAGGTGAGTTGCTCGAGGTGATTCCAGGCGTGGTGATCACCCAGCACTCCGGCGGCGGGAAGGCCAACCAGTATTTTCTTCGCGGCTTCAATCTGGATCATGGCTCTGACTTTTCCGTCAGCGTCGAGGGGTTACCCGTCAATCTGCGTTCGCATGCGCACGGCCAGGGTTACGCTGATTTGAACTTCCTCATCCCTGAGCTCGTGCGCCAGGTCGACTATCACAAAGGTCCGTTCTTCGCGGACGTCGGAGATTTCTCGAGCGCGGGTGCCGCGGAGTTTCGGCAGTTCGATCGCTTGCCGGAGAATTTTGTCAGCCTGACCCTTGGTGAAAACGCCTTTGCCCGTTTCGTCACCGGAGGCACCCGGAGTGAGGGCGACCAATTGACCACGGCCGCTCTCGAGTTGTCCCAGGACGACGGTCCGTGGATTCGCCCGGAGAACTTCGAACGCGTGAACGCGTTCCTGCGTCATCGCTGGGGGAGTCCGGATGCCGGTTATCGCCTCACGGCCATGGCGTATCATGCCACGTGGCAAGCCACGGACCAGATTCCCCTCCGCGCGGTCGAGACCGGAGAGTTAAATCGGTTCGGAACGTTGGACGATACTGACGGCGGCAGCAGCGCGCGCGTCAGTCTCTCCTTCGATGCCGACTGGCGCCACGCCGAAGGCACCACGCGGCTTACGGCCTACGCACTGCACTATCGGATGAACCTGTATTCAAACTTCACATACTTTTTGGACGATCCCGTAAACGGGGACCAATTCAACCAGCGTGATCGTCGTAATGTGCTGGGAGGTTCGCTGGATCGGACCTGGGTGGCGGCGCCCAGGGGCGAAATGCAGAGCGAGACCACCGTGGGCCTGCAGCTCCGCGCCGATTTGATCGATGAACTTGGGCTGCATCGCACCGCGCAGCGGAGTCGATTGTCCACCGTGCGTGATGATCAGGTCGACCAGTGGAGCGCCGGAGTGTACGCGCGAAATGAAACCCGGTGGCGCGATTGGCTGCGCACCGACGCCGGCCTGCGCGTGGATGCTTACCGCTTCGAGGTGGCGGGCGATCTCCCTCTTAATTCGGGGCGGGCGAATGATCAAATTGTCAGCCCCAAACTGGGGCTGGCTCTGGGGCCTTGGGCCGCGACTGAGCTGTACTTGAATGCTGGATTCGGTTTCCACAGTAATGATGCACGCGGCACGACGATCCGAGTCGACCCTGCCGACGGAGTGACACCGGTCGATCCCGTTACTCCACTGGTTCGATCGCGAGGCGCGGAAATCGGCGTTCGAACCGCCGTGGTACCTGGCGTGGTGAGCACCGTTTCGCTCTGGGGGTTGACGCTCGACTCGGAACTCGTGTTTGTCGGCGATGCGGGCGGCACGGAACCCGCGGCGAGGACCCGACGTCACGGTCTGGAGTTCGCCAACTTTTGGCAGCCGACGCCGTGGCTCGCCTTGGAAGTGGATCTCACGTTCACGCATGCGCGCTATCGGGACGATCTCGGCGACGGGACGCGGATCGCGAACTCGATCACGCGGGTTGCCACCGGCGGCGTCACGTTCGGGCGGGAGCTGGGTGGATTTGGAAGTGTCCGGGTTCGGCACTTCGGGCCCCGGCCTCTGACCGGGGACAATGCCGAGCGGGCACCGGCCTCGACGACTTTTAACGCGCAGCTCGGCTGGCGAACGGAAAGGTGGGAGATCGCGATCGATGTGCTGAACGTGCTCAACCGTGAGAATTACGATATCGCTTATTACTACACGTCACGCCGACCGGGCGAGATGGCGGAGGGACTTGATGATTTGCACTTTCATCCGGCTGAGCCGCGCACCGTCCGGCTGACGCTCACGCGCCGTTGGTGAGTCTGCCCCACGCAAACGCTTGAAACTGTGCGGCGGAAATGAATGCCAACCGACGCGGAGATTGGGACCAGGTCTCTTTCCTCGGAAGCACGTGGATGCACGGGTTTATTCACTTTATTCTTTGACACGTCTGACCCTCGAATAAAGCTGGGGGGCCCTCGTTCATGTTCTTTCAAACGTGACGCCGCGGCGAAGCCGGACCTTCCGGGGATGCACTCGTGGCGGTGGCGTTATTGACCAACTATAAACCCCTTGCTGCGGTTCCTTTGTCTTGGCCCAATCCTATGAACACTATTAAATCCTCCTCTGGCACTGAGCTCACCCGGCGGAGCCTTCTTCAGCAAGCGGGCCTCGGATTACTCGGGGCCGCGGCGCTTCCGTTCGCTGGATCGCCGCAGCTGCAAGCAGCCGCGTCGGCTAAGCAGCCAACTGCACCTCAGCCCGAACTGGTACCGCTGAATCGCTTCCCGCGCATGATGCAGGAGTATTTCGGGAAGCGTATAATTGAGCAGGAGAATGCAGCCGAGGCGGTGATCGCCGGTCTCCGTACGCGCGGGCAAGCCGAGGCGCACGTGCGGGAAACCACAAAGAAAGTGAAGCAGTGTTTTGGCGCCTTGCCCGGGAAGACGCCGCTCAACGCACGCGTGACCGGGGTCGTCGATCGCGATAGCTATACGATTGAGAACGTCATCTTCGAAAGCCGGCCAAATTTCCCCGTAACCGGTAATTTATATCTACCGAAGAATCGCAAGGGGCCGACTCCCGCCGTGGTAGGGGTTTGCGGGCATGCCCTCAACGGCAAGGCCGGCGGAAGCTATCAGATGTTTTCGCAGGGCTTGGCGCGGCTTGGCTATATTGTGCTCATCATTGATCCGATCGGTCAGGGAGAGCGGTTCCAGTATGTCGATTCAAGTCTGCGCCCCGTTCAGGGCGGCAATGTTCGTGAGCATCTTTATGTCGGTAATCCCCAGTTCCTGGTCGGTGAGTTTTTCGGGACCTGGCAGGCATGGGATGGCATTCGCGCTCTGGACTATTTGCTGACGCGGAAAGAGGTGGATGGAAATCGGATCCTCGTGACAGGGAATTCCGGCGGTGGTACGATTACCTCCTGGTTGTGCGCGCTGGAACCCCGTTTCGCGGCCGCGGCGCCCAGTTGCTTTATCAATACCCTTCGGCGGATGTTCGAGAGCGAACAGCCCGCCGACACGGAACAATGCCCGCCGCACACCCTCGCCCTCGGGCTCGATCATGCGGATTTTCTGGTGCCATACATTTCCCGTCATTTGATTTTGCTCGGTCAGGAGAAAGACATGTTTGATGTGCGTGGACTCGAACAATCCTACGCCCGGCTGAAGCGGCTGTATACACTGCTCGGCGTGAAGGAGAACGTGGATCTCTTTATTGGTCCTGATTACCACGGCTATCATTTGAAGAACCGCGAGGCGATGTACGGCTGGTTCAACCAGTTCACGGGAGTCGCCACGACGAACGCGGAGCCCGCGATCACCATCGAGAAAGACGAGACCTTGTGGTGCACGCCGAAAGGGCAGGTCGCGCCCCTGCAACCGAACACGGTGCTTTCGTTTACCCGTGAGACAGCGAAGAAATTGCAGGTCAGTCGCAAGGCGCTGACGGGTGCCGCCCTCAAACGCGCAGTCACGGCTGCGCTGCATCTGCCCGAGAAGCGTGCGGGTGTACCCGATTACCGAATACTCCCGGCAGCTCCGTTGCGCCGCTATCCCAAACGCTTTGCGGGACACTATGCCGTCGAAACCGAGCCCGGAATTCTTGCGATGGTCTATCGTCTGGGCGATGCCTCGCTCTCCTATCGCGTCCCGCGTGGTCCCAAGCGGGCGATCCTTTACGTCTCTGATCGATCGGCTGACGCTGAACTCCGGGACGAGCCGCTGATTCGCGAAGTGATGGCGGCCGATCCCGAGGCGGCAGTGTTCGCGTGCGATGTTCGAGGCATCGGCGAATCGCAGCCGAATACCACGGGCAAGGCCTTCACCGATCCCTACGGCAGCGATTACTTTTACGCGATTTACGGGATCATGTTTGATAAGCCCTATCCGGGTCAGCGGACTTTTGACCTCCTTCGTTTGGTCGACTGGCTTAAAGCCCACGACCACGACGGAGTGCATCTGGTCGCGAAAGGGTGGGGCACGATTCCGGCGACCTTTGCCGCACTGCTCGATGATCGTGTCACGCGCGTTACCTTGAAGCATGCGCTCTCCAGCTACAGCGCGATTGCGGAGGCCCAGGATTATAACTGGCCGCTTTCGTCGTTCCTGCCGGATGTCTTGAAAACGTTTGATTTGCCGGATTGTTATACAGCCCTCGCGTCGAAACAGCTTCGACAGATCGAACTGCAAGGGGCCCAGCGGGCTGACGGGTGAACCCCCGTCACCTTCATATGGAAACCCCGCGCTTCTTGCATCGGGGAGCACAACGATAGGAAGACCACAAACGAGCGCTGGTTTCGTTCTTTACCCCTCCACTCCAGGTGCGTGGGGCTGCGATCGCCCTTCTGGTCATCCCGTATTCCGCTGTCAGAAATTTTGCCCTCTATTGTTCTCCCCGAAGGGCAAAATGGGGCTGCGGCCGATGCCTCACCGGGAAGCACGAGCGGATCTCTGGCTTTGCGGTGACAGGGAGATCGCTTCGTGCCTGATTCAAAACCGACCGCTGACGCCTACGGT
>CAYVDZ010000366.1:3927-5818 GCA_964450575.1 uncultured Opitutus sp. | reverse complement strand
GCAACGCAGCTTCGCGGCGTTTTTCTCGGTGATGACGCGTTCCAGTGCGGCCGGGATCAAGACCGTGCATTTCAACTCGAGCAGCGCTTCGTTCGAGATCGGTTCGCCGCCATCAAAATCGACGAGGACTTTCTGCGACATTACATAGGTAAGCGCCTTTTTGATATCGATGCCTTTCGGATTATGAATTCCGCCAGTGTAGTCAGAGATCGCGATGATCTTCGCACCGAAGTTCTGCATCGCGAGCGCCGCTTCGCTGCCCACATTACCGAAGCCCTGAATGGCAACCGTCGCCTTCGTGACCGGCACTTTCATATCCGCCAAGTAACGCTTTACCAGATACGCCACACCCGCCCCGGTCGCTTCGCGGCGGCCAAGGGATCCCCCCAGCGCAATCGGTTTACCAGTCACCACGGCGGGCGAAAGGTGACCGACATGGTTCGAGTACGTATCCATCATCCAACCCATGATCTTCTCATTTGTGCCCATGTCGGGGGCCGGAATGTCGATCTGCGGCCCGACGAAGTTGACCATCTCCTGCATATAACGACGCGAGAGATGTTCGAGTTCACTTTCGCTCAACAGGCTCGGATTCACGATCACCCCGCCCTTGGCGCCCCCATAGGGTAAACCAACGAGGGAACACTTCCAGCTCATCCACATCGCGAGGGCGGCAACTTCACCGATGGTGACATCCTGGTGGAAGCGAACTCCGCCTTTCGCCGGGCCGGTGGACAGATTGTGCTGCACCCGGTAACCTTCGAATACCGTCACACTGCCATCGGCCCGCCTGACCGGCAGGGAGACGACGAGGCAACGCCGCGGATACTTCGTCCGATCACGAATTGCATCAGGGAGATTGATCGCATCCGCCGCCTTGTCGAACTGGCGGCAGGCCATGCGAAAGATATCCGAATCATACAATGACGACACAATTGCTTTAGACATAGTCGAGCAGCCTGGGTTGGGAAAACCAGCGGAAGCTGGTGCAGGAGCGGAGACATGGCAAACGGCTTCGGACAAAGCCAAGGGGAGTTACTTCACCTAATCAGCAAAAGCACGTGGGGTAACTTCGTTTCGGTCCAGCGGAACAAGCGCGATTGAAATCACCGCCCTTCCCGCAACACACTCCAGCGATGCACGGCATGCTCCTCAAACTCGCGACCTGGCTGCTGCAAAAGCTCCTGGTCGCCGCCGTGATCGTGCTCCTCGCACTCGCAGCGTATGGCGGATGGCTTTACCTGCAGGACGAGGGTGTCTTGGAGGGCGAGAGGATTGCCCGGCTGGAGCGCGCGCTCGATGCGCGCGATCGCTTGCTGGCTGCCCAGGCCGCGGTGAACCAGCAGATTGTGAATATCCGCTCGGACATGGCCACGCAGCAGGATCGAGTGAAACGAGCGGCGGAGATCGTCGCCGCCTTGCGCAAGCTGGAGAGCTGGTGGGACCAGTGGTTCGGCAATCCGGCGCAACAGGCGGCGAACGCCGAACAAATCCAAAGAATGGATACGTTGAAATCCACCGCCGCCGCCAGGTTTGCGGAACTGCAGTACGCCGCCGCCAACATTCTTCGCGAGAAGGACGATGTCGATGCCGCCCTCCGCCGTGCCCACTCCGGGATTTCGCTGCTCGAACAAAGTCAGTCCCGACCCAGACAATATGTGCTGCGCGCCTGGGATAAAACGAAAGGGTGGGTCGCGCTCGCCTTGGGCTCGTATTTTTTTGGCCCGACACTCTGGGCGCTGACCATGTACTATGGTTTCGGAAGCCTGCTGGCGTGGGGCCGGTCGATTCGTCTCGGACCTGACCCGACCGCCTTGCCCGTGGTGTCCGCGAGCCGCGTTTCCGTCGAAGCCGCTCTCCAACCCGGCGAACTGCTCCGCGTGAAAGAAAG
>CAYVDZ010000366.1:0-3917 GCA_964450575.1 uncultured Opitutus sp. | reverse complement strand
GAAAGAAAGCTATCTGCAAGCCTCCGATGAGGGCATTGAACGACAAACCCGCTTCGTACTCGATTGGCGGATACCGTTCACGAGCGTCGCCTGTGGTTTGGTGGAATTGATCGAGATGCGTCATCCGCGAGCCGCAGACGGTGGCACCTACCGTGTGACCCTTTCGAACGGGACCGATCCGCATCTTGAGCTGGCCATCGTGACGGTGCCGGCCGGAGCGTCGCTCGTGCTGCGACCGAGCTTCCTGGCTGGAGTCATTCAGCATCAGGGTGATCGCCTGGTGATCCGGCGACACTGGCGGATCTTCAAGTGGCAAGCCTGGGTGAGCGGCCAGTTTCGCTTCTTTGAGTTTGTGGGGCCGTGCCGGTTGGTGGTTTCCGGCAGTCGCGGCGTCCGCGCCGAGGTCCTGATGGCGCGGGAAGAGGGAGTGACGCCGGCGCGCCGGACAAACCAGGACTCCACCATCGGTTTTACGCCCAACCTTAGTTACAGTCCGGTTCGGGCCGAGACCTTCTGGAGTTATTATCGCGGCATGAATCCGCTTTTCGACGACCGGTTTTCCGGGGCGGGTTTATTCATTTTGCAAGAGACGTCAGCGGAAGGTCCGGGAGCAAAGTCCGGAAAGTTTTGGTCCAGCGTTTGGAACGGGGTATTGAAAGTGTTTGGAGTTTAAGTTCACGCCTTCGGTTCAACCGGCGCGGACCGACACGGCTCGCGCCGTACCTCAATGGTCTGCGCCTTTGCCGTGAACAGGCCCGGCTTTGGTTGCAGCGGGTCCGATGCGTGCTTCTTGCAACTAACGGGAATCGGGGCTGAGTTCCGGGCTGCGTCCATCGACGGCGTCCGCATTGTTTCCCTTTTCGATTTCACCTCATGCTTTTCAAGCTCACCTCCGAGTATCAGCCGACGGGCGACCAGCCGCAGGCGATTGAGAAACTTGTGCACTCGCTCGAGGCCGGTAATCGTTATCAGACGCTCCTTGGGGTCACGGGCTCAGGCAAGACCTTCACGATGGCGAATGTCATCGCCCGGGTGCAGCGGCCGACGTTGATCATCTCCCACAACAAGACGCTCGCGGCGCAGCTCTACTCGGAGTTCAAGAATTTCTTTCCGGAGAATGCGGTGGAATACTTCGTGAGTTACTACGATTACTACCAGCCGGAAGCATATATCCCGTCCAGTGACACCTTCATTGAGAAGGACTCCTCGATTAACGAAGAGATCGAGCGTCTCCGGATTGCGAGTACGAGTTCGCTGGTTTCCCGGCGCGATGTGATCGTGGTCGCAAGCGTGTCGTGCATCTACGGCTTGGGCTCGCCGCAAGAGTTTATGGAGATGCGCATTCCCTTGCGCCGCGGGGCCTCGCTCGGGCGTCAGAAGCTGCTCGAACGCCTCGTCGACAACATCTACGAGCGGAATGATTACGAGTTGAAGCCCGGCCGCTTTCGCGTGCGAGGCGATGTGGTCGACGTCATGCCGGCCTATCTGGAGCACGGGTTGCGGATCGAGTTTTTTGGCGACGAGATTGAGGCGTTGACGGAGTTTGAACCGATGAGCGGCGACGTGATTCGCACGCTCGATCAGTTTGATCTCTATCCGGCGAATCAATACGTCACGAGCCGGGGAAAACTCGAGCCGGCGATTGCCGCGATCAAGCGGGAGCTGGATGAACGCGTGGCGTACTTTGAGGGCCGGGGGCAGTACCTCGAAGCGCAACGAATTCGCATGCGCACGAATTACGACCTCGAGATGCTGCAGGAGATGGGGTTTTGCAATGGAATCGAGAACTACTCGCGCCATTTGACGGCGCGGCAACCGGGCGAGCGACCGTTCTGCCTGATCGACTTTTTTCCCAAGGATCTCCTGCTCATTATCGACGAGAGTCACGCCACGGTCCCCCAAGTCGGCGGAATGTATAACGGCGATCGCTCACGCAAGCAGACCCTGGTGGACTTCGGGTTCCGGTTGCCGTCGGCCTTGGATAATCGCCCGCAGAATTTTGCCGAGTTCGAAGGCGTCACCGGACAGACCATTTATGTGTCGGCGACGCCAGCCGCGTTCGAGTTAAAGCAATCGGCGGTGATCGCCGAACAATTGGTGCGGCCGACCGGATTGCTCGATCCGGAGATTACGATCCGTTCGACCAAGGGACAGGTCGAGAACTTGATTGGGGAAGTGAGGGCCGCGGCCGCGGCTGGGGAACGCGTGTTGGTAACGACCCTGACGAAGCGGCTCTCGGAGGACCTCACAAGTTATCTGCGGGAGGCCAAAGTAAGGGTGGAATATCTGCACTCGGACATCGATGCGATTGAACGGGTGGAGATTTTGCGCAACCTGCGGCTGGGCAACTTCGATGTATTAGTCGGGATCAATCTGCTGCGGGAAGGGCTCGACCTGCCCGAGGTGGCGCTGGTGGCGATTCTCGATGCGGACAAGGAGGGGTTCTTGCGGAGTGAAACCTCGCTGATTCAGACGGCCGGGCGGGCGGCGCGACATGAAAAAGGCCGGGTGATCTTCTATGCCGACAAGATCACGGACTCGATTCGGCGCACCCAGGAGGCGGTGAAATATCGCCGGGAAAAGCAACTCGCCTATAATATTGAGCATGGCATTACGCCGCGCAGCGTCAAGCGTTCCGCCCAGGCGAGTTTGCATGTGTACAACGGATCCGGAGAGCGTGGCGAAGAGGCCGTCGTCGCTGAAAGCGGTGATGATGTCGCGACCGTGATTGCGGAGCTCGAAGACGAGATGCAAGAGGCGGCCGGCCGCCTGGAGTTTGAACGGGCGGCGGTTTTGCGTGACCAAATCAACGCCCTGAAAAGCGGTGATTATCTGAAAGCGACGTCGGGGCCGGCCAAAAACTATTCCACCGCCCGACGAAACGCGGCGGCGGTTCGCGGTAAATCACGCGGCCGGTAATCGGTCGGCCGGCCCCGTTCCACGGACACCTGACGTTCCGGCTCTCCGCGCGGTGCGAAACGACCGGTTCCTAAAACCTGATCGCCCTGCTACCGTGCGTCGGAAAGGAGAGCCGTGCAGGTCATCATTACCTTCGCATTCATAATTTCATTTTCCCTGCTCCAATCATCTCGTATCCACAATTTGGGCACTCCAGGTGCGGACCATTCGCCCGGTTAGGGACCAACCGCCCGTCTTCGCGCCACCTCGCCCTAAACCCAGGACGATGTCTTTTGCTTCTCCGGCTTCAGGACGCCGATGCCCGGGAGATTGCGGTAACGTTCGGCGAAATCGAGCCCGTACCCGACAACGAATTTATCCGGGATCTCGAAACCCACGAAGTCCGCCTCGATCGCCACTTCCCGCCGGGGCTTCTTGTCGAGTAAGACGCACGTGCGCAGGCTCGCGGGTTTCAAATCAAGGATCAAGTCGCTCACCAGCTTCAGGGTTTTGCCGGTGTCGAGAATATCATCGATGAGCAGTACGTCCCGCTGGGCAATATCGAGTGTCAGACTGTAAATGACCTGCGGGGTGCCGATCGACTTGGTCTTGGCCCCGTAGCTCGACACCCGGATGCAGTCGAGGCGCACGGGATTATCAATCTCGCGCATCAAGTCCGCCGTGAACATCACCGCGCCATTGATCAACGAGACAATCGTGAACTCACCCTCGCCAATGGCTTGCTTGATCTCGGCGGCGATCGTCTTCACCCGGGCTTTGATCTGCTCTTCCGTGAGCAACACTTCGGCGAGATCAGGATGGAGGGACTTCAACAACGACATCGTTGGAAAGCAGCCACACCGCCGCGGGAATGCAACCTGTTCCAGCGCCCGGAAGCGCGAGGATACCTTTTCGCAAAGGCGAAGGGAACGATCGAGACAGTCGGTCGGCTTTGTGAGATGGACTTGGATCGGCGACGGAGGCGTCGGACCAGGAATAGAGGTCAAATTCCTTTGACT
>CAYVDZ010000365.1:0-5822 GCA_964450575.1 uncultured Opitutus sp. | reverse complement strand
GTCAAAACCCATTCCCACCGAGACAAAGAAAAGACCTGCAAACGCGTCCTGCAACGGAAGCGAGTTCGCCGCGGCCTTGTGACTCAACTCCGATTCGCTCAGGACCACGCCCGCAAAAAACGCGCCGAGCGCGAATGAAACATCGAACAGTTTCGCCGACCCGAACGCGATTCCCACGGCGAGCGCGAGCACGCACAGGGTGAACAGTTCCCGCGAGCCGGTCCGAGCCACCTGTCGTAATATCCAAGGCATTACCCGTGGTCCAAGGACGAGCAGGATGACAACGAAGGCCGTGAGTTTGATCAGGGTCAGCGCCAGATTCGCCAGCAGGCCTCCACCCGCGGAATGAACGTTCGCCGGCACCTGCCCGCCCAATGCCTCGGCGAACGCCGGCAGAAGCACCAGCGCGAGCACCATCACAAGGTCCTCCACGATCAACCAACCAATCACAATCCGTCCATTGGGTGTGCCCACGGCATTGCGCTCCTCCAATGCCTTCAAGAGGACGACGGTGCTGGCTACGGACAGACTCAAGCCCAGCACGAGACCAGCGCCAAACGACCATCCCCATCCCCAGGCCAGGATCACGCCAATTCCGGTGGCAATCACAATCTGGAGAACGGCTCCCGGAACAACGATACGCCGCACCGCCATCAATTCCGCAGTGGAAAAGTGCAGTCCCACACCGAACATCAGCAACATCACCCCGATCTCGGCGAGTTGGGCGGCCATCGGGCCATCCGCTACAAAGACCGGCGAAAACGGTCCGATCGCCACTCCGGCCAATAAATAGCCCACCAGCGGCGGCAAATGAATCCTCTGCGCAAGGTATCCGAGCACGAATGCAAAGCCAAAGGCCGCGGCAATGGTGGAGATCAATGTGACGTCGTGCGTCATGATAGCCGGGCGGCAGATTTTTTTTAGAAAATAAAGCGGAAACGTCCAGCCTACGACAACGCCCGCTCTCCAAGCCAAGGTCGTCCGGACTGAACGGCTACAAACATGTTTCGCCGAGCACCCCCGACGCAACCAAATCCTTCATTTCCGGAGAATTATGTCACGCGGGAGCAGCATGTCCTGATGTCGTCGTTCAGAATAACGCTCATTCCACCTTCACCGTCTCCCGGAGCGACATCGAAGGTTGTTCCTGTCCGACCATTCTTATCCATCCTTGGGGCCAGGTTTATCGAATGCGAACTATAGTCCAAAGTCGGTTCCTCCAGGCGGCTCGCTTTTCACGACAAGAGCTGGTTCTCCTCATTCGCGGCTCGCAGGCGTTGCGCCAACGTTTTGATGACGTAGCAATGGATCTCACGCACAATCCCAGGATGAGACGTTTCGAGCGTTAAAAGATAAGCCCGGCTGATGCACAACACGCGCGTATCCTCGTCGGCGACAATATCCGCACTGCGAGGTTCGCCGGTGAAAAATCCCATTTCGCCGACGACTGTGCCAGAACCATAGGTGCGCAGCCGGATGGAGTCACCGCCATGCGCCAGCGCCGTGCGGAGAAGCACGTGCACCCGCCCGCTCACCACAAAGAACATCTCGTCGCTCGGCTCACCCTGCCGCACGAGCATATCTCCGGCCGCGAGCCGCCGTTGCTCTCCCGTTTTGAGCAACACTTCGCTACCCGCCAGGGTGAGCGCGACGTCACCCATCGCACCCGGTGGACGGGGTGCGTTTGATTGCCGAAGAATGAAATCCTCACACCACTCCAAGCCACGATCCAAATCTGCAAACCGCCGAACGTGGGCGGCGTTAAGCTCGAGACCGCCTCGCGCCAGCAGAAACTCGAGTCGCCCGGTCAGGCCGGTGAAGACCAGCTGCACTCCGGCTTCCCGACACACGGTGTGTATCCGCTTGAGCACGACGATCGACGATCCATCGACTCCGGAGATCAACCGGAAGTCCAGCAGCACAATTCGCGTTTCCACGAGGCCGTGCCTAACCTGTTCCAGCAATTTGGCCGCCGTGCCAAAGAACAGCACGCCTTGCAGGGTGAACCCGCGCAGCGCTCCACCGTGCGTGCGCAACATTTCCAACTGCTCCGGCGTTCGCTCAACATGGGCGCGGCGATTCTTCGCCGTAAATGCATGCCGCACATTCGGACTGCGGCTCAGTGTCACCGCCAGGCTGACACACGCAATCAATCCACCAAGCAAGACGCCCGCGACAATTCCAAATGCCATCACAATTCCAAGGATGGCGAGTACCACCACATAGTCCGTCCGCGGTAATATGCGGCCCGCCTCGATCACCCATGCGATCAGCAAGGTAATCCCAAGATAAAACACCAGCCCGGTGAGCACCGGGCGCGGAAGAAGCCCCACGAGGCCAGGCGTCAGCACCATGACACCCAGGATCAGCCCCGCGCAGAGCCGACCTGCCCAGCGGGAACTCGCACCCGCTTTCCAATATAGCAGAGTCCGGTTCAATGTGGTGCTCACCACCATTCCACCCAATATTCCGGCAATGATATTGCCGATGCCGATCGCCCGCAACTCGCCATCTGCATCAGCATCCTGTGAGGTGGCAAGTTCGAGACTGCTCGTAGTGAGTAATACCGTCACCAGCATGACCGCTGCCATCGCCCCCAGGTCCTTTACATGAAGCAACAACAGGTCCCAGCGGACCAACTCCGGCGGGACGCTCGCGAGGCTCTGCCAGGCCCCCAGTTCCAAAGGGGGCAACAAATATCCGGACCGACGCGCCTCAGCCAGGTCGAGCCCAAGGACAGCAAGCACACCGTGAAACGCAAGGGCTGCCCCTACGAGCACGCCCGGAATCACAAGGAAATGGCGGATCCGGCGCGAAAGGACCACCAGGAGAACCGCCACCAGCAGCGCGGTCCCTCCCTCCAACGGATTGATGGTGCGAATGTGCACCAGCGACCCGAAGTCCAGCCTCGATCCGGTCAGCGCCTTATAGCCGCCCGAAACGAGCAGGAACCCGGTTCCGGCGAGAAACCCTCCCACCACGGGATGCGGGATGAAACGCATGTATCGGCCGCCCCGCCACTCTCCCAGCAGCCGCACGATGACACCGCAAGCGACAGCTGATAAGAAGACAAACATGAGCACCGTCGGCAGCAATTCCGGTGCTTCGAGTCCACCGGATGCACCCATCTCGGAGGTGATGGAGGCGAGGGTAACGGCAAGGACCGCGGAAGGATTGGAATCCGGACCTCCCACACTGAAACGAAATGAACTCCGCCAGGAAAGCACCAGCATCGCGACCACACTGCTGATCAACGCCGCCAGAATTCCGTGACCGACGTGCGCCGCGAGGTCCCCATTGAACACGAGTTGGCCAAAGCTGCCGGCATACGCAATCGTCAACACTGTACACAGCGCAGCAGCGACGACATTCCTGCCAATGCCACGATTCAGCCGGGGCGGAGGTGGATCCGAAACGCCGGGCAGCACCGGAGTTAATAGTGGGAGCTCAGGGGCAAGTCTTGGCACGAGAAGAGAGAACGAACCAGAGTCTCACCAGCTTCAGCCGGCGCGGCAACGCACAATCGTAGTGAGACCCACCAATCGAACCGCCCCATGCCAACAAAGTCACATATTACGTGACGATTTCCGGCGGCTAACTTCCGCGCTAAAGTCACGTAATAAGTGACATTTTAACCCCGAGACGGAGCGAAATAATGAACCCTTCCCGGGGCAAGCCCCGAGGTATCACAGAAAGGGGCTTCGCCCCCATAACAGCGGGCGGCATCCATCCTCGCGGCGAGCCGCGTGGAATTGAGCCGTCCCAATTAAATCGAATCAGTGAAAGATTGGCAACCTGACTCCATGTTCTGCTCCGAGCCCAGATCTCCGCATTAAAGCAGATCCAAGCCCTCAAGCTTTTTTAACCGCGGATAACGCCGATCACGCGGATCATTCACTCCACCCCAAAGCCTCATCTGCACGTGAACCGACGACAACCGCGGGCATCCGCTTCATCCGCCCCATCAGCGGTGGATCGACTTCCGAGCGCCGCCGCCGGACTGGCACCGACTTTGTCCCCCTTGCCAGCAGTTCACCCTGATCGTGATCGGCAAACTGTCGCGCTCCGCCATGAACAGGGTGTGGATAGTATATATACCCGTCTCCATTATTGATCGCCGCTTGGCGATCGGCAGCGACTACTTTGGCCAGCGAACAACGAGCTGCTGTTTCGATGTCCTTGCCCTCGTGGATTTGCGGTTCAGCAACGCTTTTTGCATGAGACGACCTGCATGATCGCCCGCTCGTGGACATCATGGCTCTCGGCTCACTCGATCCTTTCGAGTGACCTGCCACCCGTTACTTTTCGCATAGGAAAGCCGTCCGTCATTCCCGGGCTCGCCCGCCCGTCGAAGGCTCAGCGAAAGAGGGTTCAACAAGGGTCGGGTTGCGGCTTCGCGCAACACAACCTTCCGGGCTGGCCTTTGGCAAAGCCCAGCCGCGCAAAACCCTGCCGGAACACGCTTGCCCATCTTCGGCGGCTCTGGTTTTGTGCAATGATTTTTCTTCATGAACTCCGCCCCCGATCCCACCCGCAAGTTCTCTTCCATCGTCAACGACGGTCCCAGCCGCGCAGGCGCCCGTTCGATGCTCCGCCCCGTGGGCTTCACGGAGGAGGATTTTACCAAGCCCATCATCGGCATCGCGTCGCTTTGGAGCATGGTCACGCCGTGTAACATGCACATCGACAAGCTCGCTGTCGAAGCCGAGGCGGGCGCGAATGCCGCCGGTGGCAAGGCGATCATCTTCGGCACCATCACCGTTTCCGATGGCATCAGCATGGGCACGCCCGGGATGCGGTACTCCCTCGTTTCCCGCGAAGTGATTGCCGACTCGATCGAGACGGTCGCCGCCGGCGAGGGTTTCGATGGGGTCGTCACGATCGGTGGCTGTGACAAAAACATGCCCGGCTGCATCATGGCCCTCGCGCGCCTGAATCGCCCCGGCGTTTTCGTCTACGGCGGCACCATCATGCCGGGGATTCACCCTGACACCAAAAAAGAGTGCGACATCGTCTCCGTCTACGAAGCGATCGGTCAGCACGCCGCCGGCAAGATCGATGACGCGGGCCTAAAAAAGATCGAAGCCTGCTCCGTCCCTGGCGCGGGTTCCTGCGGCGGTATGTACACCGCGAATACGATGGCCTCCGCCATCGAAGCACTCGGCATGAGTCTGCCAAACAGCTCCGCCCAGATCGCGATCAGCGCCGAGAAACGCGAAGATTGCCGTCGCGCCGGTGAAGCCACCCTCGCGTTGCTCAAGGCCGGCATCACCCCGCGCCAGATCATGACCCGCAAGGCGTTTGAAAACGCCATCACGGTCACGATCGCCCTCGGCGGCTCGACCAATGCCGTGCTTCACCTCCTGGCCATGGCGCACAGCTGCCATGTGAAACTCTCGATCGACGACTTCACCAAGATCGGCAAACGCGTCCCGGTCCTCGCCGATCTCAAGCCGTCCGGCAAATACGGCATGGTCCACCTCACCCGCATCGGCGGCTTGCCGCCGTTGATGAAGGTGCTGCTCGACGCCGGCCTGCTCCACGGCGATTGCATGACCGTCACCGGCAAGACGATGGCGGAGAATCTTCGCGACGTTAAGCCGTATCCAGCGAATCAGGACGTCGTGCGTCCGCTCTCGAACCCAATCAAGGCTGACAGCCATCTGCGCATCCTCTACGGCAACCTCGCTCCGGAAGGCTCCGTCGCCAAGATCTCGGGCAAGGAAGGCCTCTTGTTCAGCGGCAAGGCCATCGTGTTCGAAGGCGAAGAGGCCGCGCTCGACGCGATCCTCAAGGGCCGCGTCAAAGCCGGCCACGTGATC
>CAYVDZ010000364.1:0-5845 GCA_964450575.1 uncultured Opitutus sp. | reverse complement strand
TGTTTCCAAAGCGCGCGAGCTCGTCGCCGAAACGCGCGGGACAAAGTAGCGAGTCCGGGGCTGTTTCCAGCCGGCAACCGTTCATCGGCAGGCTCACTCTCACTGTTACGCGCACTCTGCGGGCGGGGCAGAATACGAACCAGACTCTTCACCATCCAGTTACTTGTTCAATGCCTGGCTGATCGCAAGTGATTTCAAAACGGCGCGACGGGGCGGATATAATAGGCAGCAAACGGCCGGAACGGAAAGGGCGGCCGGCGGCAACGGACAGACAGGAATGTCTGTGTCACTTCACGGGCGGTCAGACCCTCAGCGTCCGATGACGGGCTGGACCCACGCCGTCTCAAATTCGCCGGCTACACTGCCGTTTACCTTCGGCTTGGAAGACACGATCTTGGCGCGGACATACAACTCCTCGCCGCGCAAGGTGTAGCTCGCTTCGTTGCCCCGGACTTCCGCCAGCACCGCGCCGACTTCGGCACTATAGCGCCGATGCGGCAGGGTGCGCGTGTTGGGCGGCAAGGGAAGCTCTTCGCTGGCCGCATTGAAACCGCGGCGCGTGCTGATGAACTGCGTCACATAGGTGACTCCGGGCTCAGCCTGGATCCGCACCGCCAACCGGCCTGGCTCGCGGACGAGATCCGTCAGGGTGACGCCCGAACTCGCGTAGAAATCGCCCGCTTCCATGGCGTGAATGATCGACTCCGGCGTGAGATGGCGGGCCCGCACCATGATCCATCCCCGTCCCACATTGCTCTTCCCCAACCCGATCGCATGGTAGTTATGCGAATCATCCACGCCGACGCCGAAGATTGGCTCCAGCCCCAGCTTCCCCAGCCGATGCGCGAGAATGATGTCCCACATCTGATCCATGCTGGCATGCGCGGCATCGCCGTCATTATTCACGCCGGGGTGACCGTTATAGACTTCGAAAAAACGCTCCCCTTTCACCTGCATCAACTCCTCCGCGGTCACTCCCCAGCGAAAATTCGGATGATTAAGATGCGCAATCATCGGCTGGCCCGTCCTGGCGCGCTGCGCGTGCACGGCATCCATGGTTTGCTGCATGATGGTGACAGCATTGTCGCCTTCCGCCGGCGTGACAAAATCGCGCGGGTTGGTCACGTTGATGTGGACCGGGCCGGAGGCTTCCGGGGTCGTGGCAGTTTTGGCCCGTTTCCACGTCGCGGTAACCTCCTCGGCCGGGATCATGAGGAAACGCCCGGGCTCTTCCAGCAGCGCGCGATACTCGGGCAGCGGCTTCAGCCGGACGAACCGCTTTTCACCTTCGGTTTTCTGCTCCACCCAATCTGGACCGAAACGGGTCACATAGCGCTCCAGCACGGGTCCGCCACCGCGTTGCTGAACTTGTCCACCGATTGATACCGGCGTCTTCAACTCGAACCAACGCAGCCCTTCCTGCATCACGTTGTGATCGGAGAGCGCCAGGAACTGGTAACCGTTTCGCTTATACCAATCCGCGATCATCTCGGGATAGTCGTCGCCGTCGCTCCAGAGCGAGTGCGTGTGCAAGTTGCCCTTGAACCATTGAGCCGAAGCCGTTTCGGTGCGGGACCCCGGCGCCGTTTGCGCCTGGAGGGGCGTTCTGGCTAAACCAGCCAGCGAGCAAAACACGGCTAATACAGAAAGAAGCGGAGTATGATTCATAAGGCGAAGGCAACGGTGAGGAAAACGCGCCTGCGTGACAACCATCCGCGCAGCTTCCGCTGCTTTTTCAAGTAACCCGTCGGAGAAAGAAGAGGCCAGCCTCGGCGTGGGCTTGGGGATATCCATTGACCAGACCACGGTTAAACCGCGGTTCGGTTCAACGTTGGATCGAGCCAAACTCGCTTCTCTCCGACCTTGGGCTTGGCGCGGGATCCAAATCATGGTCCGCTTCGTCGTTTCCATGGCCAACCTTCTACCCCGCCTGATTAACGCCTTTCCCATTTGGGTTTTAGCCGCCGCGATCGGCGCCTTATGGCATCCTCCCGCCTTCACCTGGTTTAGCGGACCTCTCATCGTCGGCACGCTGGCGGCGATCATGTTGGGAATGGGGCTCACCCTGACGATCGACGATTTCCGTCGCATTGTCCGGATGCCAAAACCGGTGGCGTTCGGATTTGTCGCCCAGTTCACGATCATGCCTGTCCTCGGCTGGTCGATCGCAACCCTCCTCAAACTCGAAACGCCATTCGCGGTCGGCCTGATTCTGGTCGCCTGCTGCCCAGGCGGAACGGCCTCGAATCTCGTCACCTATCTGGGAAGGGGTGACGTCGCGCTGTCGGTCGTCATGACCACGTGCTCCACCTTTGCCGCCGTGATCATGACGCCCCTCCTTACGCAGTGGCTCGCGGGCACGCTGGTCGATGTCGATGGTTGGGGACTACTCTGGAGCACAGCACAGGTCGTACTTGCGCCGGTGGCCGCGGGCGTGGCCTTGAACCAATGGATGCCGCGATTGGTTCAACGCGTTATTCCCGCGTCACCGCTGGTGTCCGTTCTTGGCGTGGCGATGATCGTGGGAAGTATCGTCGGCCAGAGCTCGGCGGCGATCCGTTCGAGCGGAGCGAGCCTGCTTGGCGCGGTGATGCTGCTCCATTCCGGCGGTTTTGCCGTCGGCTACTTTCTGTCACGAATCTTCGGATACTCCGCCGCCGTCGCCCGCACGGTCTCGATCGAGGTTGGCATGCAGAACTCCGGCCTCGGCGTGGTGCTGGCGCGCCGGCACTTCGCGGATCCGCTCACCGCCGTTCCGGGCGCCATTTCGGCCGTCTGCCATTCGATCATCGGCAGCGTGCTCGCCGGAATCTGGCGCCTCTCGGCGCAGCCGGGCGCGACCCGGGCGATCTCCGAGTCCAATGCCGGCACCGGCGGAGCGGGCCGTTCGCCGATCATTCACGACGCCGATAGGGCTACGCCAGATACGGAATCGTCATCGGCCCCTCCGGCAGGACCGCAATCGGGGCGTCACGGCCAATCCGGTTGAGTTCCTCGTCGATGCGGCTGGCCAGGTCGGCCACCGACTCAAGGTGGGCGCGACGAATATCCTCAGGTTGGATACGTGAATAAATTCCCACCCGCGCCCGCACCAGAATCAACGCCAGGAGTTGAACCTGCCATTGGTCCTCCATCGGTTCCGGCGCATGATTGATGGTATCGAGTAGGTGCTGCGCGGACTGATGCGAGAAGAGCATATCCTTGAAACTACCGTGATCCGGAAACCCGTCACCACATTCGGCCGCCGCGATAATCAGTCCACCCGGCGACACCACTTGAGCGGCGGCCGACATCCCTTTGACCGTCTGATAGAGATTTTGATCAAGCGGGAAGCCGCTATTCGACGTGATCACGAGGGGGAAACTTTGGGGACACGCCACCATCGCCGTCTGCTTCGCAAACGCACAACCGGCGTCATGAGCTGCGATCACTTCGCCGCAAAAAAATCCTGTGATTTCACGACGACGGTTCTGCGTGACATTGATTAAAAAATCGACCGGCAGGAGCGCCCCGTTGGCCCGGACTTGGCGCTGGGTCGGGTTGTTCGCGAGCACGCCCCAGGTACTGAGCGGATCTGCGATCACCTGGGCACGATGGTAGTGCTTGATGGCCTCGAGATCGGCAATGGCCGGGAATACCCCTTTGTAGCCGCCGGAGAAGCCTGCCATAAAATGCGGCTCGATAAAACCCATCACGATGCGGCGGTCGGCTTCGACGTAGTGCCGGTTAAAGCACACGGGCCGCCCGTCGATGGTCGTGCCGGCGCGGGCGAGCGTCGTGGCATCCCGCGAGTCGTGATTGATCACTGAATACCGCTCGAGCACCGCGTCACCCACCATCTGACGAAGTTCCTCCGGAGTGTTGGCCCGGTGCGATCCGGTGCCATTGATGATGACGAAATTCTCCGCCGGCACATGCGCCAGTTCATCGAAGAGCCACGGCAGCAAACGCTCTCGAGGCAAAGGTCGGGTGTGATCGGGAATCAGGATCGCGACGCGTTCATGCGCCTGCACGATTTCACGCAAGGGGCGGGTGCCCAACGGGGCTCGAACCGCAGCGCGAAAGGCTTCCGCCTCATCGGGAAGACCCGCGACGTAGCGTGGTTCGACCATCGTGACGCGATCTGAAGGAATATCCACACGGAGGCCCGTGCGGCCGAACTGCAGGTTAACCGGGGTCATGAAATGAACGGCCAACCAAGCCGAACCAGCTCCTTCGCCGCAAACGTCTTTTCGCAGAGATTCGCCGCGCCGGGTTGGCCGCGCTCCCTTGGACGAGCGCGCGCGCCTCCCCTCCTCTTATGGTAGAGCGAGGTTAACTCTGGAGCGAAACCGCCAACTGCTTGGCTGCCACCTGCGCCAAAACCTGCGGTGTGATCGGCTTTACCAGATAATCCACTGCACCCAGACCAATGGCTCGCTCGATATCATCAGGCCGGTAGGAACCGGAGAGCATGACCGGGCGAACGCGCGGAAGATCTTGCTGGGAACGCAACCACTGCAACACCTCAAATCCGTTCACCAACGGCATCGTGATGTCGAGCAGCAGCAACCACCACGGACGTTCCCCGGAGGCGGATTCGGCCGTCGGAACCTGCGTGAGAAACGTGATCAATTCGGAGCCGTCGCGAAAACGCAGCACCGGGTTTTCAATCTCCGCCTGCCGGATCGCACGGCGCAAGAAGTAGAAATCGTCGTCGTCATCCTCAGCGACCAAAATGGGAGGTACATCCTGCATCGCTCCACCTTATAGCCAGGATGTATCGGGGAGAAGTGGGTTTAAGCCCCATTCGGACCCAAACGCCGGCCAAGCCGCCCGTTTAAGGCTGTGCCAGAATCTCCACTTCCGCTGAATTGCATTAACTTTTACGGGTTCAGCGGTTTCGATACAAAAGGAGGGGCGGACGAGAGCCCCGAATCGCAAAGCACGTGTTAAAAACCGTGGCAGAACAGCTTCGCCTTAAGTTTCGATTGGCGGGGCCGAACTCTTGTTCCAGTCTCTGCACGTTAACTTGTCTATATCATCCATTATCCTAATGAACAAATCGCATCGCTCCTCCAAGGGTTTCACGCTGGTCGAAATCATGATCGTTGTCGTCATCATCGGCCTCCTGGCCGCAATGGCGATTCCCGCCTTCCAAAAGGTCCGCGTGGCCTCACAGGACAAAGCGGTCCTCAACAACGCCCGCCAGCTGGCGGCCGCTGCTGATCAATACTACCTCGAGAACGGCGCCACGTATGCGGGTACTGACAACCTCATCGGTGCGACCAACTACGTGAAAGCCCTCAACACGGTGGCCAATGAAGCTTATCCGGCGTTCTACACTCAGGGTATCACGATCACCATCGGAAACGTCGCCAGCGCTCGTACGATCACGTACGCGCCCTGATCCGCTCGTCCTTTTTCAACGTCAGTTTCAGGCCGCCCTTTTCGGGCGGCTTTTTTTGTGCCCTGATCCGCGATCCCGGTACTTTAGACGACGCGACGACCATCGCGCCCGTTAAGGCCGAACCCCAAACCCGTTTACCCGCGACGGCGCGAAGTCGGGAATCATATCCGCCGAAACAGTGCCTTGATCCTGCTCCGCGTACTCTGCGTTTCGAAATCGAAATGGCCTGTTTGTGGAAAAACTAGAAACGGGAGAAAAACAGAAAGAAGAAATCGCCACGGCGGAATCAGAAGCCAGCATTTCTTCGTTCTTCTTTTCCGCCATTCTCCTTTTCCTCCCTTCTTCTTTTCCAAGCGGTGAACGCATTCACCATCCTCGTCCTTGCAGGAAAGATGCCCTCGCCTGCTCCTCACCCGGCGGCCCCATTCCGTTCCACCCTGCAGCCCCCTGCAGGAC
>CAYVDZ010000363.1:0-5846 GCA_964450575.1 uncultured Opitutus sp. | reverse complement strand
AAATTGAAGACAATGGCGTCGGCCGTGCGCCACTGTTCGGGCGCCGGCCACTCCCACGCCTCGGTCACCGTTACCCCCGCGGCGCGGCCGAGCAGTCCCTGCCACATTTTCTGCCAGGCGGGATAGTCGTGCTGACCCTTCCCATGATCCTGCTTGCTCGCCACCAGCACGATCGTCAGCGGCCTCGGTTTCGCCGTTGCGGCAGCGGACGCACTCGCGCGCCGGACGGCAGCCACCTCTGCGGCCGTCCGCACCGGGGGCGCATGGACCAGGAAGGTAAGGAGGTCGCGCACCTGCGTTTCCGTGAGGCCTTCAATAAGTCCAGGCGGCATCAGCGAAACCGGGCTTGGCCGCAGATCGGCGACGGCAGCGCGCGCCACGGTTTGTTCCTTTCCGTCGGGTCCGATAATCCGCAGGTCGCCATCGTCCTGCGTGCGCACGTACCCGGCAACTTCGCCGCCGCCACGCAACGAAACGGTATACGCGACGTAGTCGGGATTGATCATCGCGCTCGGCTCCTTGATATCACGTAGCACGGACGCGGCATCCCGATGCACGAGGTTGCTCAAGTCCGGACCGAGCGTGCCGCCTTCCCCGCGAAGGTGGTGGCAGGTGGCGCACAGAATCTGTTTACCGAAAAACAGGGCGCGTCCGCGCTCATAGTCTCCCCCCGTCAGATCGGTTTTCTCGTTCTCCAGCAGCGGCGGCGTCACGTGCGGCCGCGTCCAGGGAAGCAGCAGCGCGACCAGGGGAACGGGACGCACGGTCGGATCCGATTTGCTGGAATAGGTCGCCGAGAAGATGCCGGACGGCGATGACGCGGCCGCGGTTTGCGTTTCAAGCTCGAGCGTCAGCAGCTCCGTCTGACCGGTCGCTCCCAAGGCGACGTCGGCCGTAAAGATGGAGTTGACCGCCGATCGGGCCGTGAACGCTTTCGTTCCAATGGTCCCCTCGAAAGGCATCGTGGACGTGAGTCGCAACACCGTCTCTGTCCCAGGCAGCGCAACCTGAGTACGGAGCCGCAGTCGTCCCGGGCGGCGCATCCGCTCGGCGAGTAATTGATGTTCGGCCGATTCCGCTGTGAACGCCGCCGCAACCTCGGTGCTCAGATGCGGGAGCCAGCCCTGCCAGGATGCGGTGGTATCCAAGTCGGCCCTACCGACCGGCATCGTCGCAGTCCACTTCGCTTCCACGCCCCCAAGGTTATAGGCGAGATCGACCGTGGCCGGCGCGGTCGCGGCGGCGGCCGCTTTGACGCCAGGAACACTCAAGGCGTACTGGACCGACTGGGGATGCGGGTCGGTGGTGAGCGACAGCGTCCTGCCGTCCGGCGACAGCCTCGCTGCGGCAACGCGGAGTTTGCCGCGTGGAATCCCGGCCTGCGCTTTCACGACCTTGTAGGGCGGTTTCAATGCTTCAAATCGATCTGCCGCGGAAACGTAGTCGCCAAACTCGATCTGCATCCGCTCGACGTCGTTCGTGATCGAAGGATCGACCGGACGGTCGAATGCCACCCGCACCTCCAGCGGCGAAACGGCCCAGAGGGCAACGGGCTGGGGCGCGGCGACATCGGAGTGGGAAATCTTGAATAGCCGGCCCTTCCCCTTCGGTCCCGTTCCCCAGTCCGGCGTGCCGGTGTGGCAGGCCACGTAGAGATCGCCCGCAGGCGAAACGGCCACGTCCATGGTGAGCAGGCTGAGTCGGGCAATGGTCGTTTCCTGACCGACGTAACCGTTGTCCGTTTTGACGAGACGGGCGCGCCACAACTTGCCCCGTGACTCACCGGCGACGATCGCATCCCCTTCCCATCCGACCGGCCCGAATCGCCGACGGCCTGCGGCTGTTTCGTTGAAAAGAAACCCGCACGCGGACTGATGCTGGGGGCCGAATCCCACGACGGGGGGTTCGCTGATCAGGTTGGGCAGGTAGGTGTCGTGTCGCGGAGGAAAGCCATAGTTGCGACCGGGGATGATGTGGTTCAGCTCGTCGAGCGGATTGCCGTCGGGGCACCAGGTGGCACCCTCCTGATCGGTCACGAACAGATCGTTGTGCCGGTTGAACGCGAGCGTATAAGGCACCCGGATACCCGTCGCGACCGTTTCCAGCTGCCGCGTCGCCGCCGCCATTTTCTGAATGGTGCCGCGCGGGCTGCTGAGATCGTAGCGCGAAACGCCGTCCTTCACGCGATAGGGATTCGCATAGTTGGCGGTGAGCAGGCCGAAATAGAGGTTACCCTCGCGATCGAGCGTGACGGCCGTCGCGTCGACACCGCCGGACGCCACGTCGGTCTTGGGCCAGCCGCTCGCGATCACGTCTTCGGTGTCGGCCTTGCCGTCGCCATCGGTGTCACGCAGGAGGGAGACCTTGCCTTGCGAGGAGACATACAGCCCCTGCGACGACCAAGCCATGCCCACGGGCACGCGCAGGGTGGTGTGCTCCCAATAAAGCGTGGCGGTATCCTCCACGCCGTCGCCGTCGGTGTCGGCGAGGAGATGAACGCGGCCGTCATAACCCAGGGCGCTGAGCTTGCCGTCAGGGGTAAAACGCAGGTTGTTGATGTTGGTCAGCTGCACCGGCAGCTCGCGCACGGTGAATCCCGGCACGAGCATCGTCACGGCCGGCAGATCCTGCCCGACCAGAGAAGGAACCAGTCCCGCCGCAAGCAACCCACAGGCAAATCGTGCCAAGCGCATGTCGCAAGACGTGCGGGGTTCCCGTCGATCAGGCAATCCCGGTGTTGCACTCGGCGAATAGGTCCGGGAAGAATCGGTCCGCCAAAGTCTCTCACTTCAATGCCTCCCTCCATCCACCCCGATCGCATATTGATGGTCTACAATGCCGATGAAGGGTTCTTCAACGCGCTCAACGACTGGGCCCATAAAATCGTTTCACCCGAGACCTACGACTGCCGACTCTGCCACTATACCTATGGCGTGATCGGGATGCTGGGCCCTTGGAAGACGTTTTTAGACCATCAGCCGTTTCCGACGCTGTTCTACCATCGCTTGAAATTTAAGCGGGCCTATCCGGAATATGCGGAAGTTGCCCTGCCGCTCATTCTGGTGGAGAAGGACGGACAGGTCGACGTGCTATTGCTGGCCGACGAAATCGCCGACTCGGGTGGCCTCACCTCCCTGATTGATCTGATTCAAGCCCGTCTCGCGGTCTGGAGGCCCATGGGCGCCGGGCCGGGTTCCGCAGTGAACTGAGCCCTGCCGGCCCCGCCACCGTTGCGCCGAACTGCCTCCTGAAACCCGACCCGACCGTCCGGTAACACGTTGGCAACGCCGCTGACTGTATCCCAACCCAAATTACCAACCGATGAATGTACTTCTGAGACTGGCCGGGCTGTTCGCGGCGTCCGTCGCGCTGATTTCATGTCAGGCCCAAAACGGAAACGAACCCAAAGGCTCCGCCCCGAGTGCCCGAGCGCTTGACGAGCAAACCGGAAAACCACTGGCCGCGGTCGCCAAAGTGATCAAGACCGACGAGGAATGGAGGCAGTTGCTCACCGCCGAACAGTTTAGAATCACCCGCCAGAAAGGCACTGAGCGTCCGTATCAGAACGAATACAACGCCAACCAGGCAGCGGGAGTCTATCACTGCGTGGGTTGCGATTTTGATCTCTTTAGTTCCGAAACGAAGTATGAGTCCGGCACTGGCTGGCCGAGTTTCTGGCGACCGCTGGCTCCTAATCGCGTCAAGACGGAACCGGACAACAGCCTTTTCGCCCGGCGCACCGAAGTGCTTTGCAATCGTTGCGACGCGCATCTTGGCCATGTGTTCGAAGACGGTCCCCCACCGACGGGCCAGCGCTACTGTCTCAACTCGGCCGCGCTGAAATTCAAGAAGGGTCCTCCAGACCCTTGACCGATCCAGGGTCCGAGAGGCCTGCGCGCCGCCTTCCGGGAACCGCGCGGAATCGTTCGCAGTCCCGCGCGCAGCAATCAGGACGCAGGGGCGAGCGCCCGGCTGCTAACCGCCCGACGGCTTCCCCCAGAGTTCCATCAGTCGATCATCCCGCCCGCAGCGCCAGCGGTAGTATTTATAACGGATGGGATTTTTCTGGTAGTAGTCCTGATGGTAGTCCTCGGCCGCATAGAATTTAGTCGCGGGAATGATAGCGGTGACGAATTTAAACGGCTTGGCTTTTTCCAGTGCGGCCTTCGATTGATCAGCGAGTCGCTTCTGCTCTTCGGTGTGGGTGAATATCCCGGTGCGATACTGTTGTCCCCGGTCGCAGAACTGGCCCGCCGCATCGGCGGGATCCACATTGCGCCAGAAGATCTCAAGGAGCGTTTCGTAACTGATTTTTTCGGGATCGTAAACGATTTCGACCGCCTCCGCGTAGCCCGTGCCTCCCGCCGAAACGGCTTCGTAGGTGGGATTGGGGGAATGGCCACCGATGTAACCCGAGGTGGTCGCAACCACGCCCTCCACTTTGTCGAACGGCGGTTCCATGCACCAGAAGCACCCGCCGGCGAACGTGGCCTTGGCGAGCGGACGACTCGCCGCCGCGTGGGAAGAGTTCCATGGCAGGGCAACGGCAACGGCGACGCCGAGTGCGACGAGCGCCAGCCGGTTCAAATGCGTGATTGGGTTCATGTTTGGCCTTTCTCTGCTGGTTGTTGGGAGGCAGCGGAAACTCCACTGCCTCGCTTCAACCGATGGACACGCCCGCCGCGGTGCTGGTTGCAATTTCCGGAATCGCCCGCCCGCCGCCGGCATTGCGATTGATCGCGGAAGTGGCCAGCATGCGAGGCCGGCTCTCCCGGGTGGATTCGATCTTCGACCCGGACTGGCAACTAACACTACACGTCTCGACCCTTTTGCGCGCTCCGTAGTCTCCGCGGCAACCTCTGGCGCGCCGGTTATTTCGGCGGGAAGCGGAGCCGGGCGCTCGAGTTCAAACCGCTCGCTTCTGATCGAATAAGTGCCCGGAAGAAATCCGGCTCCCTCGTTTAGAATGTCCCTTTAATGCCAATCGTCCACAGCGAGGCGTAATCGATCCGCTGGCGGAATTGTGCATGTTCGGGCGTGCTGGCGCCGTAGATTTCCGTGTTTTCCGTGGCGTCGCCCACATTGCGGAGATTCACAAAAAGGCCGATCCGCTTCCAAAGATAATACTCCGCCAGCATATCGATATAGAGACGCTTGGAGCTATAGTTAAAGGTGCCGGACTCGATTCCCGTTCCATTCACGCGTGCATTGCGCTGACGACCGCGGTAGTTCCAGTTAATGCGGGCATTATACTTTTCGCGAGTGAAGCTGATGCCCCAGCTTGCGCTCCGCGGGATAAAGCCGGAGAAGGCCGCGGTTTCGTCGCCGAGCAGGCGCTGGGCGCTGCCATTGGCGAACACTTGGACACCCCGAGCCCAGCGCGGGAGGAAGGTAAGCGCTTGTTTGTAGCTGACGTCGAATCCCTGCGTGCGGACCGTCCCCGGAATGTTTTGCTGCGTCTGGACATCGTAGTCACCGTAGAGGGCGGGATCCAGGTTGTACAACGCCAGGAACTCAGGCGTGGCGATGAAGGTGGTGTTGCCGAAGAAATTCTCGAAATCGCGGCGAAACGCTCCAATCGAAAACTGCCCCACGCCTTCAAAATACTGTTCGATCCGCATGTTCACGGTTTGCGCCTGCCAGGCTTTGATCCCGGCGTTGTTGACGACAATCCGATTGTTGACCGCCGGGAGCAGATCGGTATCCGGAAGGGTGATGCCGCCGGAGTACTGGATGAAATTAGGCCGGCCCACCGATTGATAATAGGCGGCGCGAGCGATCAGGTTTTCCCGAATGTTATAGCTTGCATTGATGCTCGGGAAAAGCCGCAGGTATTCCTTTTCGGT
>CAYVDZ010000362.1:0-5848 GCA_964450575.1 uncultured Opitutus sp. | reverse complement strand
CCCGATGGGCGCGGGCCTGGGTGGCGGCAGCAGTGATGCCGTCGCGGCTTTGCGGGCGCTGAACGCGCTGGCACGGCAACCCCTCGGCGCGGAACGACTCGCCGAACTCGCGGCCGGGCTGGGTTCGGACTGTCCTATGTTTTTGGCCGATGGGCCGGTGGTGATGCGCGGGCGAGGGGAGCGCGTAACGCCGCTGCCTCCGGAAGCGGCCGCTCGTCTCCGGGGCCGGCGGGTGTTGGTGTTCAAGCCAGCTTTCGGGATTTCGACCCCCTGGGCGTATGCCCAACTCGCCGCTCAGGCGCCTGCCTCGTACGTTCCAGAAGCGGAGGCCGAAGGCGCGCTCGCCCGTTGGCTGGAAGATCCGCACGCAGCGGCGGAGACATTGTTGTTGAACGGCATGGAAGCCCCGGCCTTCCGGAAGTTCGTCGCCTTGCCGACGCTGCTCGCCGAAATTCGGTGCAGGTTTGGGCTCGCCCCGCGTCTCAGCGGCAGCGGGAGCGCCTGTTACGTTTTGCTGCAGGATAACACCGATGTCGCGCCTATGATTACGGCCATTCGGGAGGCTTGGGGCGAGTCTGCTTTCGTTTTGGACGCACGTCTGTTGTAAATCCGAATTGACCCGCTTCGTTGCGACCGCGTTATCGTCGGGCGCGGCCCACGTTGCCCCAACGCGGTCAGCGAATGTATTCTTCAGCCTCTAAATGGACTCACCCGCGAAAACCGAAATCACAGTGCAGGGCATAGCCGCCTCACAGGGGATCGCGTATGGGCAGATTTTTGTCTATCTCCAGAGTGACGTCGAGGTGCCCAGCTATCAAGTCGAGCCGGAGAAACGGATCGACGAGGTCGCGCGTTTCGATCGCGCGCTGGTGGTGACGCGCCAGCAGATTTCGAAGATCAAAAACGAGGTCGAAAAAAACATCGGTCCCGAGGAGGCGATGATTTTTGACGCGCATCTGATGGTGCTCGAAGATGAAGCCCTCATCGGTGAGACGATCCGGGAGTTCGAGGCGACGGGTCGCAACATCGAGACGTGTTTCCATCACGTTTCGTCGCGTTACGTGCAAGCGTTCGCCGAAATCGACGACGAATACCTGAGGGAACGGGCCGGCGATCTGCGGGATGTGGCCCAGCGGGTTCTCCACAATTTGCTCGGTCAGGCTGAAACCTCACTCAACCGGCTCGCGGATCAACGTATTGTGGTGGCGAGCGACATTTCACCTTCGGAGTCGGCCACGCTCGATCGGTCAGCGGCGCTGGCCTTGGTGATGGATTCGGGCAGCAAGACGAGTCACGCGGTGATCGTTGCCCGCTCGATGAAGATGGCCTCGGTGGTCGGCGTGCGGAACCTCACCCAGCGCGTGCACAATGGGGATTGGGCGATCGTGGATGGCTACGATGGGCTCGTGATTCTCAATCCTTCCGAGAGCACGCTCTTTCGCTACGGCAAGATTCAGGAACAGAAAAAATCCTTCGAGGCACGGCTGCTCGAGGTGAACCGCCAGCCCGGTGTCACGCAGGACGGCGTGCCGGTGATGTTGATGGCCAACATCGAAAAGGCGGAGGAAGTGACGAAGGTGAAAGCGTACTTCGCCGACGGAATTGGCCTCTTTCGGACCGAGTTTCTCTTTCTCAACACCGCGCGCATGCCGAGTGAGCATGAGCAGTTCCTCGCTTATAAAGCGGTGGTCGAGGCGATGGCGCCGCAGCCGGTGGTGATCCGGACCCTCGATCTGGGTGGCGACAAACCAATGGTGGGCAAGGCGGACCTATTTCCGAAGGAGACGAACCCGTTCATGGGGTTCCGCGCCATTCGGTTCTGTCTTGAGCACACCGATATCTTCAAAGAGCAACTTCGCGCCATTCTGATGGCGAGCGCGTTTGGCAAAGTGAAGGTGATGTACCCCATGATCAGCGGCGTGGACGAGCTCATCCGGGCCAACGCCGTGCTCGCAGAATGCCGGGGCGAACTGATCGCCCGCGGCGTGGCGTTCGATCCCACCGTAGAAATTGGGACGATGATCGAAATCCCGAGCGCGGCGGCCACGGCGGACCTGCTCGCGAAGCATTGCTCGTTTTTCAGTATCGGGACTAACGATCTCATCCAATACCTGCTCGCGATCGATCGGGTGAACGACCGCATCGCGCATCTTTACGAACCTACGCATCCCGCCATCCTGCGGACCTTGCGCAGCGTCGTGGATGAGGCGCACCGGCAGAAGATTCCCGTCAGCGTATGCGGCGAAATGGCGGGCGATCCGGTGTTCGCACCCTTGCTGCTCGGACTGGGCGTGGACTGCCTGAGCATGTCCCCGGCCTGGCTTCCATCGGTCAAATATCTGATTAGGGCGATGACGATGGCGGACGCCCGTCAGCTGGCCGTGGAGGCGTTGAGCATGAGTTCCCCCAAAGAAATCTACGCACGGTGCGATGCGTTTTATCGTGCCCGCGTCCGCATGGATTGACCAGCCCCGTGAGCATCCCGGCTTCAACGTCGCTGTACGGGACGAGTTGCGATTTTAGGACACGCACGTATAGAACGATTCGTCCAATCGCATGAAGTTTATCCGGTCTTTTTCGCGGATCGCGGGAGTCCTGACAGCTGCCGCTGTGGTGCTGTTCGGGGCTGGCTGTGCCAACATCTTTGTTCCCAAGCATAAAGTCCTGGTCGACGCGATCACCGCTCCCGGTACGCCCAAGCCCACCGGCCAGTCCTACCGGCTGATCGCGAAATCCTCGGTGGTCACCAGCGTGCCCGTCCAAGTTTCCGTCGTAAAAGCCTGCATCGATGCCGCCCTCGCTGGGCTCGGGATGTACGAGCCACCACCGGGCGTGGCGCCGGATCTCTTCATCGAGGTCGGTTACGGCAATAGTACGGGTGGCGCCCGGGTGGATCCATCCGCAAGGGAAACGTTCCTGCAGTTGTCCGCCCGCTCGAATCCGGAACGCTCCAACGACCGAGCAACCGGCCCCGAGGTTTGGGATGTGCGCGTCGGCGTTCTCGGCATTGCCGGACGGATGGAAAGCGCCATGCCGCTCCTCAGCGCGGTGGCGGTTAATTATATCGCGACCGACACGCAAATGGAAGCAAAGGTGGAGGTTCGGCAAAACGAACCCTCCGTCGTCGCCATCCGCGAAACGGCAATACAAGCACTGGAAGCGCGCGGGACTGCGGCGGGATCGCAGGGGCGGCGCCCCAATGGCGCCACTGGTGCGGGCTCCGATGGAACGGGGCCGCCCTCCAACGCAAGGCCGCCCGCCTACCCGCCGCCTGCGGCTGCGGTTACGAGCGGAGCAGGCAACGCCGGAAGTGATAGCGCATCGTCACCCTGAGCGGCGGTAGCGCTTGGGGACCCGGTCAGAAATAAACGCGCAGAGCTGCGCCGGGATTGGGTCGCCAGCCAAGGCGCTGGCGACGGAGCCTATCTCCGATCGGTGACTGAGCCAGCAACGCCGGATCGCGACTCAAGCCCAAGTAGATTTGAGCGTTTATTTCTGACCGAGTCCCTTAAACCTAGATTCGAGTTCCTCGCTGTTTCCGGTGAGCACAGAAGTACGAACAGAAGGTAACGGAGGAAACGAAGATCCAAGCTTCCTGGCGCACACCTTCGTTTTCTTTGTTACCTGCGATTTAATTCCGATGCGTACCTGACTCGCGTTTATCCACTGAAACCAGCGAAGAACCTGATTTTCCGGAGTTTTTATCCACAAATTATGGGATTAAGAAGATTACCGAGGAGGCGAGGGTTCGTTAATTTCTTTAATTTTTTTAAATCTGTGGACCATTTCCTAGCATCGGGAGATCTGCGGTATCCAAGCTAATCGGTCAGCCCTCGTCGCAGGGTTTCGGCGGCCTCCCGCCAAGTCGGCAACGGCCGGGTCCTGGCTTCACCGCTTAAACGCGCGTGCAGCGCATCGTCGGTGACGATTTTTCGCAGCGCGGATTTCCAGGCGGCGAAATCATTCACGGGCACGGTCAGGCAGCCGCCGTCCGCGTTCTCGCGAAGCACCGGCAGGTCGCTGCATACGCATGGCACGCCGCGCCATAATGATTCCAGCAGTGGCAGACCGCAGCCTTCGGCGATGGTCGGAAAAATCATCGCCCGAGCCGACGCGTAAAGATTGGCCACGTTCGCATCGCTGGCTGCTTCGTGGAATTCCAGTCGTCCCTTGTGCTCCCGTCGCAGCATTTTCAAACGGGCCACGATCGGCGGCCCGAAATGAGGGTTCACCCGGCCAACGACGTGCAGCTCGAAATCGAGGCGTTCACGCCAGAGTTGATCACACGTTTCCAGCAGCATCGACTGGTTTTTCCGCGGTTCAATGATTCCCAGGCAGAGGAGCTGCGGGCGGGGCGATGCAGCCGTTTTTCCCGGCGCGTCGGACGCATTTGCAGCTGCGAGCGGAGCGCATGCCGCACGCGGTGCTCCGTCGAAGTCAGCCCCAAGTGCGAGCGGCTCGACCGGCGGACAGTGTTCCACACCTTGCCAGTTCCAGAAGCCAAGCAACTCATCGCGGCTCGCCCGTGACACCGCCCAGACGTGGTCGAAACAGGCGAGCAGCTTCAGGTAAACCGGATGACGCGCGACACTCTGTGGCCAGGTGATGTGCGGGTGCTTGAGTGGAATCGCATCGTGATAAATCGCAGCAACCCGGCACGGTCGCGCCGGCGAAGCGAGAAACTCCGAGAACCCGGGGCGATCTTCTTCCGAGAAGAGTTCGCTGGTGAGAAACCAATCCTCACGGGTGAGCGGCGGCAGCTTTTTTCCGCTGCTCGCGATGAGCTCGCCGCGCGTCCAAGTCACATCGGTGGCCGCGGCGCCGAGGTGCTCGCGCAGCAGGCTGCTGACGCGCGTGAGCCCCGAGCGGTGGCCGGCCGAACCGGTCTTCGTCACATCGAAATAAATCATGAGCGGTTGGACGGGATGGCCGGGTCGGCGTCCGCCGTGCGCGGGCCGCGGCTGGCCCGCTGAAAGTGTGCGAGCACGCGGGCGGCGTTTTTATGCGCATCAAAGTTTTCCTCCACCCAGCGGCGCGCGGCCACCCGGATTTTTTCGGCGAACGCATCATCATGCGACAATCGTTGCAGGCTGTTCACCCAGTCCCCCGGCATTTCAACCAGCGCGATCAGGCCGGTGACACCTTGCGCAATCGCTTCCGTCGTGGCGGCGGTGGGCGACGTGAGGACGAGGACGCCGATCGACATCGCTTCGGGAATCACGTTGGGCAACCCGTCGCGGTCGCCGCTGGCCGCGATGACCCCCGTGTGCAGCAGCACGTCCGCCCAACCGAGCTGGTTCCAAACTTCGTGCTGGGGTAAATGGCCGGTGAAGCTGATGTGGCCGGCGACACCAAGATGCCCCGCAAGTGTCTCCAGTTCTGCGCGCAACGGGCCTTCGCCGACGATCCGGGCGGAAAACGGAATCCCGGCCGCGCGCAAGGCCGCGTAAATCCGTAATTGGTGATCGAGTCCTTTCTTTTCCACCAGCCGGGCCACACACACGAGCTGCAGCGCCGAGCGATCGCGGCGCAGAGGTTTGAATTCCGGCAAACGATCGAGCCCGCGACGGATGCAGAACACCTTGTTCGCCGCGAGCCCGCGTTCGATTAACGCGCGGCGCCCCATGTCGGTCGACGTATGAATAAAGGCGGCGTGTTCCAGCTTCTGCTTCAGCCACCAGTCGCCGCCGTGTTCAAAAATATCATACGCGTGCGCGGCCGCGCTGAAACGATGTCCATCCATGCGCCAGAGGAGCCATGCGGCTGTGGCGGGAGCTCCACCCCACGCGGCATGAACCAACGTCGGCGGATCGCGCCGGAATTCGCGCGCAAAGAGGCAGGCAAAGCC
>CAYVDZ010000361.1:0-5865 GCA_964450575.1 uncultured Opitutus sp. | reverse complement strand
CAAGACCGATGTGCAGGACTGCCAGTGGCTGCAATATCTCCACGCGGTGGGCCTGTTGCACGCGTCGTTCCGCCCACCGGCGGCGGTGTGCGCGGTGCGTGCTTTTGTGCGGCATCGCGACAGCCTGGTGCGCACCGGCTGCGAACATCTCCTGCGCGTGCAAAAGGCGCTCGATCAGATGAACGTGCAGTTGCACCGCGCCGTGACCGACATCACGGGCGAGACCGGGCAGAAGATTCTCGAAGCGATCATCAAGGGCGAGCGCAACCCCGAAGCGCTGGCGCAGCTCCGCGATTACCGCTGCAAAAAAAGCGTGGCTGAGATCGCCGCCGCGCTGCGCGGCGACTGGCGCCCCGAGCACCTGTTCACGCTGCGCCAGTCGTTCGAAGCGTGGCAATACCACCAGAAGCTCATCGCCGAATGCGAGGCCGAGCTGCGCAAGCAGCTGGACGGGCTGGCCGACCAGACCAAGGAAGCGGCGCCCCCACCGGCACGGCGGGACAAGCGCTGCGACGCCCAAACGCGCCAGCACCTCTTCGAGAAGTTCGGCGTGGATCTGACCGCCGTGGACGGGGTGAACGTGCAGACCAGCTACATGTTCCTGAGTGAAGTCGGCCCTGATCTGAGCAAGTTCCCATCGGCCGACCACTTCGCCTCCTGGATGGGACTGTGCCCGGACAATCGCAAGACCGGCGGACGCCCGATCGGCGTGTCCACCCGGGCGGTGGCCAACCGGCTGGCGACCGCGTTGCGGATGGCGGCGCAATCGCTGCACCGCGTGGAGTCGCCGCTGGGCGACTGGTTCCGGCGGATGAAGGCCAAGCTCGGCGCCCCCGGCGCCACCACGGCTGTCGCGCACAAACTGGCGCGCGTATTGTATGCGATGATCAAACACCGCAAGCCCTTCGACCCCGCACGCCTCGGCAATCCCGTCCTGCGTCGGGCACGAAAGGAGAACGCCTTGCGCCGGGCCGCAGAGGAACTCGGGTATACTCTCCAACCGCTCCAAGCAGTGGCTGTTTCTTGAGAGCTGGATCATCCAACTCCTAATCAACTCCAACACACGTTCATGAAATCCCTGACAAGCCTTCTCGCACTTACCGGATGCTTTGGGTCCCTCGCCCCCGCCGCCTTCGCCCTCACGTTTGGCGGTACCATCACCCAAACTGTAACAGGAAGCAATGACCCGCTCTATACTGTCGGTCAGACTTTTGAAGGCTATTACCGATACGAGTCTACAACAACAGACGGAACGTTTTTCACGCCTTTTTATAATTCCGGGGCCAACGAATCTCTGACCGGCTCAGTCTATATGGCCTTCAGCCCTCGACCGGGAGAGTTTCCCCTCATGGGATTCAATCCGTTGACCAATACGCCTATCCTCGGGCAACTGGTAGTATCCGGCGGCCAAATCACCAGTTTCAATTGGAGTTTTGACCACGGTGGGTACTATACTGGGATGGACACTAGATTTGGGACCTTTTGGTCATTATCCTATTATGATCGACCGATTTACCTTCCGGACAGCGGCCAATTCCTGCCCACGCCGATAGTACAAGGTACACTGTCCCTCAGCGAACCGCGTAAAGTGCCAGATACGATGCCCACCGATTGGATGCTGTTTGCCTGCGTTAGCAGTTTGAGTTTCCTGGCCTGGAAATTCCGAAGCTGACCGCCAAGTCTGAATCGTGGCTTCAGCAGGCGGGGGCTGATGCTTCAGCCTAAAGGCGCCGGACACCAATATACGCTTACGTTTTCCGAAGTGTGCGTTCGCGTTCCGGTGGAATCAGGAGCGGGGCTGGCTTCTACAATCCAGTTTCCTATCAGCAACTCACCCATCCGGTTTCGTCCGCAACCCCGCCTGCAGTATCCCCGCCTACTCTGCTACCTATGAAAATACACCCCGCCATCCGATCGGCCTCGGCCTTGTTCTCGTCCCTCATTGTTCTCATGGCCGAGGCCGCACCCGCGCCGCCCTCCAGCGCACAGTCCGAACGGGGTCATGTCGTGAATCGTGATAGCGTGCCGCAGCATCTACCGCGAATTCGGTAGGCCACGTGATTGCGCGTAGAGCTCTTTGCGAAACGCTCTCACGGGATGCCACGAAAGGTGTGAGTCGAATTTGCGGGCGCGTGTTATCACGTCGTTAACCGGGGGCGATCCGACGGGGTCAGTCCGTGAATTGTGAATCGTGTATGCCTTCCCGACAGTATGGAGTGGAAGAAAGGAAGGGATGGCCGTCACGATTCACGGACTGATCCCGTGCGTCTGGCCCTCACGATTCATGACATGACCCCCTCGGGCACCCTCTTTGATACCGAGGCGATCCATGCGCTGGTGGCGCCGCGCCCGCACCTTGAGCTGTCCGGGGATCAGGATCCCGGTGCGCTCCTGGATGGCGTGGAAACGCTCGAACGTAAAGTCGGCGAGGTCTACCGGTTGTATGGGAAACCCAGGAATTTCCGCAGCGTGGTCTGGTCGAACACGGGTCACGAATACCTGCCGGAAATGCGCGACCGCATGATCGCGTGGTTTGAGAAACATCTTCCGGTGAGGTGATTGCCGAGGGGACCGAGGACGTTGCGATAAACAATCTCAAATCAACATCCCGGCAGCATACCGCTCTTTGATGGCCTTGACGATAACGTTGCACCCCGTCCGAGTTACGCGGCCGCGGTTCGGTCGGTCAGCGAATCCTTCGTTACCGGCTCGTCATCGCGCTAACCTCCGTGTATCCGCGTTGACCCGATGAGAACCGTCACGCTCCTCCTGCTCGCGTTAATTGTAACGACATCGGCATCCCGGTTGCGCGCGGTTGATACGCCCGCGCAACCGAACCTGCTGCTGATCTACGTCGACAATGTCGGCTATGGCGACCTCGGAGCCTACGGCAACCGGGACGTGAAGACGCCCCGGCTTGATCAGCTCGCCCAGGAAGGAGCGCTCTGCACGGATTTCTATGTCGTCACGACGAGCTGTACGCCCTCCCGCGGAGCGGTGCTCACGGGCCGATATCCCCTGCGCAATGGGCTCACGCATCAGTTGGTGGGCTCGCCCGAGAATTGGACCGGGATCGGACTGCCCCACCGGGAGCGGCTCATCCCGGACTATCTGAAAGAGGCCGGTTATGTGACCGGTTGTTTTGGTAAATGGAATATCGGTTTTGCGCCGGGCAGCCGGCCCACCGAGCGGGGGTTCGACGAGTTCCTTGGGTTCCGGTCAGGCAATATAGGCTATTACGAGCATCTCTATAACGGCGAATATGACATGTTCCGCGGGATCGAGCCGGACCGGGTGGAAGGTTATGCCACCGACCTTTTTGCCGACGCCACAAACAACTTCATCAAACGGCACCGTGACCGCCCATGGTTCGTGTATTTGCCGTTCAATGCCGCACATTTTTTGAACGCGGGAAACATGGCACCCGGCGTCAAACCGCATTGGCAGGTGCCCGCAGAATATCTCGAGCGCTACGGGTGGACGGCGGACGAGCCCGACGAGAAACGCCGCTACCGGGCCGTTCTGACGGCGATGGACGATGCCATCGGCCGGGTGCTCGACCAACTCGATAGGTTGCAGCTGCGGGAACGTACGCTCGTAATGTTCATCTCCGACAATGGCGCTTTCATGCTGCCCGGCCGCGGTCTCGAGGTCGCTTCGAACGCCCCACTCCGCGATGGTGGTACGACCTGCTATGAAGGTGGCACGCGGGTGCCGGCGATCTTCCGCTGGCCGGCACGGATCAAACCCGGGACCGTTGTCCGCGAGATGATTTCGCACCTCGATGTGCTACCGCTTGCGCTGGCCGTATCTGGGGCAAAACCGTTGCCCGGGCGGGTCCTTGACGGCGTCAATCCGCTGCCCGTTCTGGCGGACGGAGCGAAGTCTCCGCATCGTCAGCTTGCTTTCGCCTATAACAACGGTACCGCATTGCGTCAGGGTTCGCTAAAGATTGTTCGTCACGCGCCCCAGCAAACGTGGGAACTTTACGACCTCGCCGTCGACCTCGGGGAAAAGCACGATTTGGCCGCATCGCGCCCGAATGACGTGGCGCGCCTCGATGCGGCGTTTACTGCCTGGATGAGTGACGTGCACCGTGACGCCAGCCCGCCGGCGCCGCGACCGGCGCGCGCGAAGAAGTAGGTACTGGCCGCTTTTCTTGCCGACGCGAACTCGTCCCGCGGTAATAACCGTGCAAGTCTAGCGAGGCGTAGCCTCAGACCACTGCGGTTCAAGCCTCGATCAACCGCGGATTACGCAGATGGAGCGGATACTTGGAGGTATGCGCAGTCTTATCCGCGAGGTCCGTAATCCGCGGTTAGAAATCCGAGGTTTGGAAAACCTTATCTAATCCTCTTCCTGAGGAGGAGCCGCTTGGACTCATGATTCGGAACTCAGGACGGACTTCCTTCCAAATCGCGTTGCGCTTCGATCCCACTGCCGATACAATCCTGACGATCAGCGAACCCCTCCACGATCCCGCGCGGTTTACCGCAAGGTTTTACGGCGATGCCTTTACTCATGGCTGGCTCCCCGCTTTAACTCAATACTCTCCTCCCTGTCATTTGCCTGCACCCGCTGCTGCCATCCTCCGACCGTACCCGCGAAAATGGATGCGCGTAGTCCCACAACTCCACATTCCCCTCGATCACACATGAGTTCCAATAAGTCCCTCTCCCTCATAGTCGCTTGTCTCGCCGGCATAACTGCAGCTGAGACGGTGCAAGGACAAGCGGTCAGTACCGCCCCGGTGGCACGTGTAACTGCTCCGGCCGTACCCACTCCCGGTGAGGTCGTCGAGTTGAGTCCCTTCACGGTGCAGACCGACCGTGATCTCGGTTACCAGGCGGAAAACTCGCTCGCGGGCAGCCGTCTCAATACGCAGCTGCGGGACACGGCGAGCTCGATTTCGGTGTTCACGCAGGAATTCCTCGACGACACGGCGATCACCGACCTCAGCGAATTACTCCGCTATACCGTGAACGCGGAGATGAACACGAACGAAAACCAATCAGGGTCAGGACAGAACCCGGTGGTGAACGCGCAGAGCCTGACCCCGACGATACTCAACCGCGGGCTGACTGCGAGTCTCGGACTCGATTATTTCACCAGCATTATTCCGACCGATCCTTACCGGGCTGGCCGGATCGAGGACAGTCGCGGGCCGAACAGCATTCTCTTCGGCGTCGGCGCTCCCGGCGGTCTGATTAACACCTCGTCGCGGATCGCGGCGTTCACCCGCGACACCGCGCAACTGCGGTACAGCCACGGTTCGTGGGGCCGCAACCGCTCTGAAATCAATGCGAACAAGATTCTGATCAAGGACAAGGTGGCGATGTCGATCGCCGCACTGGATCAGGAAAACGGGGGTTGGCGCGATTGGGATTTCAATGACAAGGAGCGTATCTTCGCGTCGGTATCTGTGCGGCCGCATCGTCGGCTGACGTTGACGGCGATGGGGGAGATCGGTCGGGACATCAACGCGGTGATCCGTTCAACGGTGGATTCGGATTCGGCGCTGGCGTGGTACGATAACCGCGAGGCGCGGGGAGTGACGGCGGTGACCTTCGCCCCGAACAATACATTGCCGAACGCCGCGATGCAGGCGCTGGGCGTGACCGGGCGTGAGGCGGCCGCGACGGGCCAGAACCGGCGGGCGATCTTCATCGAAAACGACGGCACGGTGTTCGACGCGCGAGGCACGTTTCTCACCGGCAGCTATAACAATGCGGCGGTACGCGCCCCGGACGGCACCCCGGGCGTGACGACCGGTGGTCTGCGCTTGAATGACGAACGGATTTTCCCAAGGCACATCAACGCCGCCGGCCCCGGCATGGCGCGCGAGCAGAGCTTGCGGAACATGAC
>CAYVDZ010000360.1:0-5867 GCA_964450575.1 uncultured Opitutus sp. | reverse complement strand
CGGTTACCGGCAGCGACGCCACGTAACGGTCGAAGATATTCGCGTTGGACTCGAGCGCGGTGCCCTCAATCTTGCCGGCGACCAGGGCCTCAAGGTTGCTGGCATAAAAACACGGCCGCGTGGCCAGTGACCGTGCCGTCGCGTATCCATCTTTGTGATCCGCGTTGGCATAGACCTGGTGCGAAGCTTTCAGTCGATTAAGTGAGTCTTGATAGGACGGAGTCACTGGCACCGCTCCCACTGGACTTTGCTCGATGAGGTCGAGCACGTTCTGATCGAAAGCCGCGTGGGGATCGTTGGGCATGGCGTATCACTCAATCAGCCTCCGGCCCAAACACGAGGGATTTTGAAGCGCGGGGCTGAATCCGGGCCGACAATCGCACCTGGAATCTGCCACTTGCCCTCGAGCCGAAGAGAAAACACGGTTTCCGCATGAATCTCTTACCCCTTCTGGCGGGCGCGTGCGCGATCCTCGGCGCGACCCTGAATGTACGCGCGGCCGACGTTAACCGCCTCAGTGCCGAAGAAGCGCGACTGGGTTTTATCCTGCTGTTCGATGGAAAGAGCTTCAACGGCTGGGAGCAAAAGGGAAACTGGGTAATTGAAGACGGTGCGCTCACGCGAAGGAACCCCGGAGGCCCGATCACCTATACCGTGAGCACGGTTCCCGATGACTTCGAATTACGCTTCGAATGGAATGTGTCCAAGGGCTGCAACAGCGGTGTATATTACCGACCCGGCCAATACGAGTATCAGGTGCTCGACAACGCCCATAGCCCGTTCGGTGAAAACCCCCGTCAGAGTGCCGCCTCGCTTTTCTTCTGCATGGCTCCGTCGCACGATGCCACCCGCCCCCACGGCCAGTGGAACGAGGCCCGTATTGTCTGCAAAGGCACCGTGATCCAGCACTGGCTCAATGGTGAAAAGGTGATTGATTTTGACTACACCGATCCGCGCTGGGCCCGTGAAGTCGGGATCCTGCGGATCCGCGGAGCGGATCTTTCAGCACGTGGGGCGTTCCTCTGGCTTCAAGATCACGGCCAGGATGTTTCGTTCCGCAATCTGCGATGGCGGACCATCCCTGACCAAGAGGTCATGACACGCTCGGCGTTCCAGCCCATGCCGATTCCGGAAGCCGCCTTGGCGAAGGAGAACACGCGCATCGAGCAGATGCTCAAGGCCAAGCGACCTTGAACGACGGCCCGGAGCTGATCGCGATTCCGCCTTCCACCCAATCGAACTCATCGGACCACCTCGGCCATCAGTGCGATCAGCTCGCGTCCCAGCGTCATTCGGTCTGCGGTGGTCGCAATGCGATTGAGCTTCCGGCTCGGACCGATCCGCTGTTCGAGCAGCATCATCGGGACGCCCGCCTCGCGCCAGATTACGTTCGTGGTATTACCGGGGCCCGAGCCGGCGATGCTCAGGGTGAGCTTCGGCCGCGACGGATCGAACGAAGTCCTTTGAACCGCGAGGTCGAAGAACCGATGTAACATCGACTGCGGCGGCTCGGCATCCACCATCGTATCCAAATACTCGTTCATCTCCGTGTTATGAAGGTTCAACGCGATCGCGATCGGCTGCCGCGCATGCTGCGCCAGGATCGCTTTCTTAACATACCAGATCTCCGGATTCCGCTTGAGCCAGCGCGGATCGCGCAGGTCGACCTCATCCCACTGCCGGTTTGGATCAAAGCCATTCACGTTGAAACGCACCTCACCCAGCACCACCGCGTCCGGGTTGATCATCGGCACAAAAATAAAAACATTTTCATCGCGCAGCTTTTGCGCCGCCGGTTCGCCCGAAGTCACGAATCGAAGCGCGCCTTCGAGGAGAAACGAGGTTCCCGCCTCCCAGGCATGTTGCCGCGCCTGCATCCAGATTACTTTCTTGCCGCCATCCGGGCGGGCCAGGTTCGTGACGGTAACCTGGTGAAGTTCCCGACCCAGCACCGATTTCCCCATCACCTCAACGCGGGCGTGGGACGAGCGCGCAATGTCGGTGAGCAGGGATTCGAGCCGGTGGTACGAATAGGGCGGCACATGCGCGACCCACACCGTGTTGCCTTCGGGCCGCAGCTTCAGCGTGATCTCGTCGTTACCTTCGTCCCATGTGGCCTCGGAGGCATGCCGCCACGTGGCGCCGTCCTCACTGTAGACCGGGCGAAACCACTCACCGGTGGGCGACCGGGCCGGCCGGTCGTTGTATTCGCCTTTCCATGACGCGAGCCGCAGCGTGAGTTCGCGTCCGCCCACCTCATCCATCCGAAACAGGAACCAGGTCGCCTGCCGGTTCCGCCCTCGCGCGTCCTGCTGGCCTTTGAGATGGAGGCGAAACTCGGTTTCACCGAGCTTTTCAATTCTGCCCAACGATCCGCCTTCGAAGGCCGTGTTAAAGCGGACAGGCGGGACGACGGCAGCCGACGCGACCGGGGTTTCCCCGGGAGCGGCAAGCGCGCTGACCACGAAACCGAGGACGGCAAGGAGGTGTCGCATGCGACGACGTGATAACCAATCCCGAGCGGGGGACCACCTCAAATCGCCCCGGCCATCGCTCGCGAACGCTCTTCAGCCCGTGGTCTCGGGCTCCTCGACAAAGATCCGCCGGACGCGGACCGCGGTGCTCTTCGGCCGCGGTGTGCGGCCCGTCACTTGGAGATACGCACGAATAAATTCCGCACCGAAGAACAACAGCAGGCACGAGTAATAAACCCACATGAGGACGACAACCAAGGATCCAGCGGCCCCGAACGTCGACGTCACCGTCGAGCGTCCAAGATAAAACGAAATCAGAAACCGTCCTACACTAAACAATAGGGCGGTAAGAAACGCCCCCTTCCAGACATCGCGCCAGCGGAGCACGACATCCGGCAGCACTTTGAAGATCATCGCAAACAACACCGTGATCACACCGAGATTGATCCCGATATCGGCCAGACGAAGCGCCAGCGGCGGAACGTCGATCAGGTACTCGGCAAACTGGATCAGTGCCGTCAACCCGGTGCTAAGGACCAGAGAGACCAACAGCAAAAAGCCCACGGTTAATACGAGGGCCAGTGACATCAGGCGCCGGATCAAGAGAACCGCGATTCCGCTTCGCGACGGCTTCGCTGCGACGCGCCAGATGGAATTCAGCGATTCCTGAAGCTGCGCAAAGACCGCCGTGGCCCCCACCAGAAGCGTGACGGCGCCGATCACCGTGGGAAACCAGCCGCGTTTTTCCTGTCGGCTGTCCTCCACGGCTTTCTCCACCACAACAGCCGCCTCCTCGCCAACGATTCCAACGATTTCCTGCCCCAGTCGGCCTTGAGCGGCGGCATCTCCGAAAATCACTCCGGCCACGGAAACCGCAATGATGATGACCGGCGCCATGGAAAACAGCGTGTAAAAGCTCACGGCCGCCGCGTGCTTGAAAACGTTATCGGATGACCAGTTACGGGCCGTGCAGAGGAGGATTTCCCACCAGCGCTTCACGTTGCACTCGTCCCGGCCCGCAGACCAATGTTCCACCCGATCGGATGAAGGGCTTTGATCAGCCTCCGTTTACGGCGTTTTCCCACCCAAAAAAGTGCCCGCCGTATACCCCTATACGGCGGGCTTTGCTTTCTTAGTTACCCCAAAATCTCCCCGCTAAGCGGGCGAGACAGGGGAACTATCGGCGATGGACGTCAGTTATCAAATAGAATCGCACTATTTCATATGGGCAGTAGCCGCACACCCCTTGGGTATAAGTGCGCTAATATCCGATCAGAACAGGATGAAGGGAACCGATTTCGTGCTTCCCGTTCGCATCCAATGGCCTAGCACCCCGATCGGTCGTCATAATTCGGCCGGCGAAATCGTAAGTGCTCGTGCCTGCCCGGAACGTTTTCGCGCTTTTTCCACGCCCACCGCATCCAGCCCCAAGGCATTTGCGACGGCGAGGACAGTCCCGACCCCACAGAATGGATCAAAGATCGCTTTCGCACCCACCTGATCCCGGGCAAACCGAACCGCATGCGCGGCGGCACGAACGCCCATGGCGCGGACCCAAGGCTGACGTCCCGCATCCACGATAATATCAGGAATCGGAAGGTTATCCGGGCAGATCATCGCTCGCGAAACCGCGATCAGATGCGTAAAGCCAGGCCGGCCAAATGTCAGCAGCCCAGGAGTTCGCCGGCAGACAATCTTGTGAAAGAGCACGCGCGCCCCGGCATCTTCCGCGGCGCGGACAATGAGTGCGCCTTTATCGATCCACCCTCCGTCACGCTTGATGTCTGACTGAAAAAAGATCGCCGCACTCGTATCGGACACACTGTCGATCACGAGTTGCGTCGCCTCCAAGAACCAGGTTCGCCACCCGATCAACGGCAGCTGCAACTCCGAAACATCCGGGAGCGAGGTCACCGCACACGTGTCTGGCAGGCGACCGCACGTCTTCAGCCACGGAATGGCATCGGTACAAAACACTTCGCGCCGTGGACCGGCAGAGCTCGCATCAGTTGGGTTCATCGGTCGAGTCCGCTTGCCGATACGCTGAACCTTAAACGCCGTTGGATCCACAGATTTCACAGATAGACCCAGATGACCAAGGCATGCCGCATTTCGGGCCCTTCACCTTGCGGGTTAATGGCAGTCAGGTGCTCCTTGATCTGCACTGCTCTCTATTCGGACCGTTTAGCCCGACGCTGCGGCCAAGGGCGCCGGCTGAACGGCAACGCGCTCGAGGAACCGACTGACTTGCGCGAGTAACCGCCGGATGATCTGTGCCTGTTCCCCAGGAATGATCACTTGCTGTTGATTAGGCCAGCCGACCATCAACAAGCCTTGAGCCAGCCCGCGGTCCACGATCGGCAGCAAAGCATAGGCTGCGGGTGCCCCTGCGCCACGAAGCCAGGCGGGCAGGTAGGGTGCGATCTTGGCGTCGCCGGCATGATGGATGAGAACGTTTTCACAGCGGCTCACGCAGATACCGAGGGCGGTGCGCTCTTCCCTCCCTACGACGGTTTGTTGGTCCAATCCGTCAAGTAATGCACCGCTACCTTGAGCGAGAGCGAAGGTGGATACGCCCGGAGCGCCGGCAAAAACCAGGCAGTCCCGGGTGGAGAACCCCCGCTGAGCGATTCCAATCAACGCACTCAAAATCTGGTCCGCGGAGACATCGGGCTCCGTGATCAGGCGCGAGAATTCCCTCCCCTCGACCTCCCACAGATTCGGGGCCGCGACGGGTGCGCGAGGGAATCGCGGAGCCATCGGCAGCGTGGAGGCCGACTTGACTCGAGCCGGTGGCGCCGGCGGGTCGATCCGCTTTACTCGTTGGCGCATGCGTATCAGCGCATTCGAGGGAAGCGCAGTGATTTTGAAATCCCGGACAAAGACGGCCAGTCGCTCCGCTGATTCCGCGACAAGCGTTGAGATTTCCTCTTCGATCCCGGGTAGAACGTGGGAATAGCGCTCAGCCAGTGCGGCAGATTCACGCGCGAAACTTGCGGCGTTGTGGTGCGGATCAAAGGTCAGTTTCGCCAGGGACATGGAGAACTCCGACAAAGCCAGCATCTGGCTTTCGGGCGAAACAGTGAGAACCTCCAACGACTCCCCCGAACATTCCCGCAGAGCCGACAGGATGGAATCGGGAAGATTAAAAGCCTGCAGCACGTTTCGCCCGAGTTCGAGCGGTGTCAGACCGAAGACGGTTCGAAACGCTGCATCCGTGCCGGGCGCATCACCCTCGCCATACACGTCACGGTACTCTTCGAGCATAAACGTACTGAGAATGATTTGACCGAAGTTCCGAAGCGCGCCACAGACAAATGCCTCCTCGGCATCCACAAAGGGTGCAACTGGAAGTGATGTCAGTTCTTTCCCCAGTAACTATCCCATCCGAGG
>CAYVDZ010000359.1:0-5868 GCA_964450575.1 uncultured Opitutus sp. | reverse complement strand
ACACGACGGTGTCATCTCCGCCGATCGTGGTAAACGTTACAGCCGTGAGCGCGCCCACCACGGCGGTCACGCGGCCATCTAATAATTCGACGGTGACCACGGTGGGAGCCCCGGTATTTCTTGAGGGCACGGCGACCAACGCAGGTTCGACGCAGGTGCCCACGATGCAGTTTTTCGTGACCGCCAGCGGGGGAGGTCGTACCGCCCTTCCTGCCACGCGGGTCGGAACCACAACTACCTATCGCGCCACCTGGACTCCGACGGTGGCCGACACGTTCGCGCTTTCGACGCAGGCGACGGTCGGAACGGTTTCGGGCACCAGCCCGGCGTCACGCCGCGTGGTGGTGACAAATCTGGAAGGCCTTGGGCCCGTCGTAACCCTCACCATTCCGAACACGGCCACGACGGGATCGACGAGCAATTTTACCGCGTCGGCAACGGACTCCGATGGCTCGGTGATTCAGGTGGAATTCTTCCTGAATCGGAACAGTATCGGACTGGCTCAGCGTGATCAGCAGACCAACACCTGGCGTCTCACGGCTTCGTTTGCCGGAGTGCCACTGGGCGCGACGGAAGTCGTCGCACTCGCCCGCGATAGTTCCGGCAATGTGGCGGCGTCACCGACGAGCACGGTCAACGTGACGGCGGCTTCGAGTATTGGGCCTTCCATTACGATTACCCCCTCGACCACGGACGCCGCCTTCAGTCGTCAGGTCCAGCTCACCGCCAATGCGCGCGATGCGGATGGAACGGTCGCGAGCGTGCAGTATTTTGCCAACGCCACCAGTCTGGGGACGTCGACCAACGCCGGCACGAACTATCAGATTAACTGGACCCCGACGCAGTCGGGCATCTTCAACCTCTGGGCGCTGGCGACCGACAACAGCGGCATCACCACGGTGGCGGCAACGGTGCCAGTCACCGTCCGCCGCAATAATCCGATCCTCGAGGATGCGGCGTTTATTCTTCAGACCTATCAGGATATTGCGAATACGACGACGATCAACGCCTTCGTCTTTGCAGACCTCGATGCCCGACTGGGCAACGGGTCGCTCAGTCGCGCGGACTTGGTTGCATCGCTCGTGAACGAGCCAGGTTTCGTTGCGCCCGTGAATCTGTTGGTGGCGTACCAGATCATCATGGGCCAGTGGCCGACGCCTCAGAATTACACGGCCTTGCTGGTGACGGCTCGGACAAATCTATCGAATGCCATCGGAGCGATCCTGGCGTCGCCGGAATATTTTTCGAAGTATGGGACCGTCCCCACCGTTGCGCTGTTGAATACTCCGACGAGTGCCATCCCGGCCCGGCCGTTTTTGGCGCGCCTTCATGCCAATGCCGGCCTCAACGCGCCTTCGGATTTGGATTTGGTTCGGTTCATGAACAATGACTCGACCGCGGGTGGTACGCTGGGACGGGGGTATAATGTGGCCGGTCTGAATGCGGCGCTGGCGGAGTTCGTTACCAACACCAACGCGAATAACCCCGGCTTGCGGCGTAATGCCCAGACTGCCGCGCTGTACTATCAACTGAATCGTCCCCCGCTCGCCGTGACGCCGGATCAGATTACCGCGCGGGTCGCCGTGTTGGCGCAGTTGCCCGATCCCCGTGCGGTCGCGGATGCCGCATTGCAAGACATCCTTTATACCTATCGCTATGTCACGATTACCAAGCACCCGGAGGCGCTGACTGTCGCGCCACGTTCCGGAGTTTTGTTTTCGGTCGAGGCCATGGGAGCGCCACCATTGGCTTACCAGTGGCTGTTGAACGGTGCGCCGATTGCGGGTGCCAACGAAGCGATCCTCAGTCTGACCAACGTCGATGCGACGCGGGTGGGCGCCTACACTGCGGTGGTGACATCCAGCGCGGGTTTATCAATCAGCGATCCGGCGACGCTCACGCTTTCGACGGCGCCGACGCGACTGGCGAACATCTCAACCCGAGGCGTAACGGCCGCCGGCGCGAATGTGCTGATCGGCGGGTTTGTCGTGACCGGGAACACGCCGACGCAAACGCGTCAGATGCTGATTCGCGTCGTGGGCCCCCGGCTCGGAGCGGCTCCGTTTAATCTTACCGGCTTCCTGCCTAATCCGCGCCTCGAAGTGTATCGGGGCACGAACCCGGTGCCGATTTTAACGAATGACAATTGGGGCACGCAAACCGGCGGCACTCAGGTGAACGCGATTCAACAGGCCACGACCCGCGCGGGAGCGTTTGCCCTGGCCAATAATTCCGCCGACGCGGTCGTGCTCGCGACGCTCGCCCCGGGACCGTACACCGTGCTGGCGCTGGCGCCGGAAGGCAGCGCAAACGCGTCCGGGGTTGTGTTGATCGAAGTGTACGACGTGACGACCGGAAACACGGTTGGACCGAAGGCAGCGAATGTTTCTACGCGCGGCCAGGTCGGCACGGGGAGCAATGTGCTGATCGCCGGCTTTGTCGTGAATGGCACGGTTTCGCGTCGAATGTTGATCCGGGGTGCTGGACCCACGCTGACACGGTTGGGAGTCCCCGGCGTGCTGGCGGATCCGCAGATCACGCTCGTGGCGCAGAGCAGCGGGATCACCTTGCGCACCAATAATGATTGGGCGTCGGGTGACGATGCCGCGATTATCGCCTCCGCGGCGAGTGCCGCGGGAGCATTCCCGTTTGCCAACGGCAGTCGCGATGCCGCGATGATCATCATGTTGCCGCCCGGTGCGTACACCGTGCAGCTCAGCGGAGTAAATAACACCACAGGCGTGGGCATCGTGGAAGTGTACGACGTCGATCCGTGAGGGATTGCGTCCGGGTGCGCGTGGGCGCACCGGGGTCGAGCGCCGGGAAACTGGGTCCAAATGAGCCGTCTTTCAGCGGCATTTGATCGGCGTTCTGAACTCACCTCGCGTTCGCGTTTCCGATTAAATCAATACTCCTTGTATCATGTCGTGGATTCCACCCAAGCCCCTGAGCGAATACCCTTTCTACCTGCGCTGGTTTTTCCGCCGCCAGGCTCGCAAGTACGGCCGCACGCTGACGCCCTCGTGGCTTTGGGGACGATTGCCTGCCCACTTTGCCGGCATGCTTTTCATGCTCGGTTTGTTTCAACGGAAGCAGTTCCCGGCGGACACGGCGTTGCGCAGTTTGGTGTCGGCCCGCGTCGCCCAGCTCAACGGCTGTGATTTCTGCGTTGATCTCAATTCCTACAATCTTCTCCAGGTGGTCGGCTCCACCGCCAAAGCTGAAGCCGTCGATCGCTGGCGCGAGAGCGACCTGTATTCCGAACGCGAACGGGCGGCGTTGGATTATGCCGAAGCGATGACCGATACCGCGCGACGGGTTACCCCATCCGAAATCGAGCCGCTCCGACGCCATTTCGACGACGACGGGGTCGTCGCTCTCACGGCGTGGATCGCTTTTCAGAACCTCAGCGCAAAATTCAATAGCGCCTTGGGCGCAGAAGAAAACGGCCTCTGTCAGCTGCCCGCCCGCGGGCGGGATAAAGCGTGAAAACGGCGGAGGGCTGAACCTGAATTCGGCCGTTCAGATTAACCACGGATGACACCGATGGCACGGATACGGAGAATTGCAGATCAATAAGCACCTGGCTGCCATTTACCCGCAAGGTGAAGGGCCGAAATGCAGAATGCCCTTGGTAATAGGTGTCCATCGGTGAAATCTGTGGATCCAACTGCGTTTTATATAAGGTTGAATCCTCGCCGCCCCGTCTTGTCGCAGGGCTGCGATGGGGCCGTTCTGTCCCGTCGAATGTCAGCGCAGCTCAAACAATCGACAGCGGAATGAGCTGCGACTTCGCCTGCGCCGAAGCATTGCCGGCATCGAGGATGGCGGCAGCGTCACGACCATTCTGAGGGTCGCACAGCGGGTGGAGCGGCTCATCCGGATGCGCGATCGCCCAGAGGAAATGACTCGTGGCGTTGCGCAGATGCGGTGGCGGTTCCGGCACGGCCACCTCGACTCCGGCCTGATGCGTGTCGTCCGCGTGAAACAAGCGTCCGCCGACCCGTGGCTCGATCAGAAACGTCCCGGTCTCCCCATGGATCGTGGGCATATAGGCGCCAATCTTTCCGTGCTGCGTCCAGGATCCCTGCGCGATGGCCATCGCGTTGGGATATTGCATTACAATGACAGCGTTATCCTCCACCTTCAGATAGGTTTTGCAGAGATTTCCACAAAGCCCCGTGACGGCAACCGGCGTTCCCAGGATAACGCGGGCGAGCACCGCCCCGTAGCAGCAGTAATCAATCAGCGCGCCACCACCCGCGAGGTCCGGATCCTCGGCCCAGGCGGCGAAATAATGCGAGTGACCCATCTCCACGATGCCCTCATGCGCCGCCCGATAATTGACCTGAAACGGGCGCCCGATCCGGTTCTCATGCAGGGTCAGGTTGAGGGCGTGTTGGAGCTGTGGCCACCAGGCGAACGGCCAGTTGACCATGAGGCGGCGCCTGGCTGAGCGCGCCGCTTCGAGCATGGCGGTGGCTTCGGCGGCATTCACCGCCATGGGCTTTTCAACCAGGACGTGCAAACCTCGCGCGAGGGCGTCGAGTGCGAGCTGAGAACCCAGCCGGTTGGAGCCGTAAAGATAAACCGCATCGAGCCGCTCCGCTTCAGCATCAAGCAGGGCGCTATAGTCATCGTAGGTTCGGGCCCCGACGGGTGTCGTGGAACCGTAGAGGCGTTCAAATTTATAGCGTAACGCCGGCTCCGGGTCGGCGGCGGCGACCAGCGTGACGTCCCCCGTCAGAGGGATAAGTTCCTGCAGAATGGTCCAGACGTGATCATGATGCAGGCCGAGGATGGCGACGCGAAGAGGAGCGGAAGGCATGAGGGCGGGGGATGAGGCCGGGTGTGATCAGGAGTAATTCTGGAAAATACTGGGGCGGACCTAATGGGCGCGTGCGCCCGTTAATTTCGCCAGTCCGTTGCGAGCCCCGGGAGTGGTTTCCGGCCGGAACCAGATCATGAAGACAAACAGGAAAACGAACGCGAGGGCCGCGAGGGAATACCAGAAGCCCGCGAAGTCCTGCAGCTGGAGAATCTTGCCACCGGCTGCGTGGCGGGTCGCAAGGAACGCGTTGAGGCCGACGGCCGTGATCGGTCCCAGCCCGTAAAATACGAAATTATATATGGATTGGGCTGAATTTCGAATCCCGGGCGGCGCCACCTTGTCGGTATAAATAAAGCACGCGCTGAAAAAGAAGGCGTAACACAGGCCGTGAAACGCCTGCGCGGCCACCATGACCCAGAGCGGAAGGCCCACGGTCCCGAGGACGAGAAACCGGATCACAAAAAACACGATGCCCGTGGCAATGATGGTGCGAAAGCCGAAGCGGGGGAGGACCCGCCCGAGCACGAGGTACATGCCAATTTCGCAGAGCTGGCCGATCGCCATCGCCGGCATGATATAGGCGTCTTTCAGACCGGCGGCACTGAGGAACTTGGCACATTGCATGAAATAAATGACATGCAGCGCACTCATGACCAGAGTCACACCCAACATTACAGCAAACGAGCGGATCTTGAGCAACGCGACGGCCTGCGCCAGCGTGCTGGTCGTGCGCTCATGCGGTTTCACCACGGGCGGGGCGGACGGGCCGATGGGGTCTGCCTGTTACATGTTACAACTCACCCAATGGCACCCGCGTGATTTACGAGCCGCGAGTAGTAGATTCCTTGAAATGCGCGGGTGCGCCGTATCGCTGGATTTCCCAATCGCCCGCCATGGGCCACCCAAAGCAGTGCGGGTGTCGGTTTTTCGCTTTTGTAACATGTAACTCTGAGAGTTCAACAGGCTGACTCCATCGGACCGTCCCTCCACACCCTCGGCGCCTGGGCCTATCACTTTTGGATGGCAGACATGCGCCC
>CAYVDZ010000358.1:0-5876 GCA_964450575.1 uncultured Opitutus sp. | reverse complement strand
CGGCCCCTCCCGCGGCGGGTCGCCGGCGCCGGTTCGCCTCATCGGCATCCTGAGCCTGCAAAGAGGTCGTCACGGCGAGCGTGGCGGCGAGCAACAACGCGGAACCGAAACGAGCGGACACCATGGCGAGGGGGCGCGACTGAAACAGGGACGGTGTCCCGGCGCTGGAGGCACGGAAATGTGAAGTGATCATAGGGCGACCGTTGCAGTGCAGCAAACATGCCATGGGGCGTTCCCCCGGGGGGACGTTAACTTCACCCCCAAAACGTGCGCAGAGCTTGCGCAAAACCGGGAAGGCGTGCGCAAAAATTGCGCAGCGTCACAGCAATCTGCGAATCGAAGGGTTGGCGGAGTAGTCTCGCCGTCCGGCTTCCGGTGACTTTCATTTCAGACTCCCCGATGCATTCTTTCAGCCGCTTCTTTGCCCTCCTGGTTCTCATGGTCGTACCGGATTCGTTTGCGACCGAGATCTCTGCCGCTGATTCCGCGCTGCCCGCACCCGGCCTATCACTCTGGTATGACCAGCCGTCCGCTCGCTGGACGGACGCCCTTCCGCTCGGAAACGGCCGATTGGGCGCGATGGTGTTTGGGGGTATCGAGCGCGAACGACTGCAACTCAACGAAGACACGCTCTGGTCCGGCGAGCCGCCGGCCGATCTGCGCACGATCGATATCCGAAAGGATTTCGATCACGTGATGGGATTGCTGCGAGCCGGTCAAAACGCTGAAGCCGATGTCTATATCACGCGAAACTGGCTGGGGCGAAACCAGCAGTGCTACCAACCACTCGGCGACTTTTTCCTCGAGTTCGACGGCGCGGGCGAGGTCTCCGACTATCGTCGCTGGCTCGATCTCGCGACGGCGACTGCCGGCGTCCGTTTCAAGCGCGGCGGCGTCACGTTTACCCGGGAAATTTTCACGAGCCATCCCGACCAGGTCATCGCGGTGCGGCTCCGCGCGGATCGACCGGGTGCCCTGCGGTTCAAAGCTTGTTTTACGTCACTCCACCCCACGGCCCGCTCCCGCGTCGCCAACAACGAACTGATCCTGCGCGGCCAGGTCCCTGGCTATGTCGGCCGCCGATCGCTCGAGACGATCGAGCAGTGGGGCGATCAACTGCGGTATCCAGAACTCTACGACAAAAACGGCCGACGCCTGCCGCACGCCCGCAACTTCACTGGCGGCGGCACAGGCACGGTGCTTTACGGCGACGAGATTGATCACAAGGGGATGTTCTTCGAAGCGCGGCTGGCGATTGAGACGAACGGCACCGTAGTCGCAGACGACGCTACGCTGCGGGTCGACAGTGCCTCGGAGGCGGTCTTGATCATTGCGGCGGGCAGCAGCTTCAACGGCTTCGACCGCAGCCCCAGCCGTCAGGGCATTGATCCGGCCGAGCGCGCGATGCGGGATTTGCGGGCGGCGATCAAACAACCGTTCGAAACGCTACAGGCGCGTCACCTGAAAGATTATCGTGCGCTCTTTGATCGCACGACCCTGCAACTCGAAGGCGATCCGGCGAAAGAGGCGCTCCCAACAAACCAGCGCATCGCGGCTTTCCGTACGACGGGCGATCCGGCGCTGGCCGCGCTTTGTTTTCAGTATGGCCGCTACTTGATGATCGCCGGTTCCCGGGCCGGAAGCCAGCCGCTCAATCTCCAAGGGATCTGGAATGACCAGGTCATCCCGCCGTGGGCCTCCGCCTACACGGTAAACATCAATGCGGAGATGAATTACTGGCCGGCCGAGGTCACGAACCTCTCCGAGTTGCACGAGCCACTTTTTCGCATGGTCAAGGAAGTCGCGCAAAACGGCCGGATCGCCGCGCGCGACATGTATCAGGCGCGCGGCTGGGTGCTCCACCATAACACCACGATCTGGCGCGATGCATTTCCCGTCGACGGCAACGCCAAAGCCGCCTTCTGGAATATGGCGGCGGGCTGGTTGGCGAGTCACTTCTGGGAGCGCTATCTCTTCACCGGAAACCGGACCTTCCTCGCGCAAGAGGCCTATCCGATCATGAAGGGCGCGGCGGAATTTTATGCGGACTGGCTGGTCGAAGCGGAGAACGGCGAACTCGTCACGCCCATCAGTACCTCCCCGGAAAACGCCTTCATCGATCCGCAAGGGAAACCCGCGGCCACGGCGAGCGGCAGCACGATGGATCTGGCGATCATCCGCGAACTCTTTACCCGCACCATCGAAGCTGCCGAATTGCTTGGGCGCGATCCGGCGTTGCTCCATGAGCTGCGCGGCAAACTCGCGAAACTCGCACCCTATCGCATCGGCGCCAAGGGACAGCTCCAGGAATGGCGCACGGATTACGAGGAAAACGACCCGCGGCACCGGCATCTGTCGCATCTCTACGCGCTGCATCCGGGTAATCAAATCACACCGGATGCGACGCCCGAACTCTTCCGCGCAGCCGCCCGCACGCTCGAACTGCGCGGCGATGCGGCGACCGGCTGGTCGATGGGTTGGAAAATCAATTTCTGGGCCCGCATGCTCGACGGCGATCACGCCTACGCCATCGTGCGCAACCTCTTCACCCTCGTCAGCACGTCGGAGGAAAGCATGCGCGGCGGCGGCCTGTATCCAAACATGTTGGACGCCCATCCGCCGTTTCAGATCGATGGCAATTTCGGGTACACCGCGGGCATCGCGGAGATGCTCGTGCAAAGTCACGGCGGGGTGCTGCACCTTCTGCCGGCGTTACCCTCCGCCTGGCCGACCGGGAGCGTAAAGGGCTTGAAGGCGCGCGGTGGCTTCGAGGTCGATATCGCCTGGGCGGCCGGTCGCCTCACCTCGGCCACCGTGCGCTCGGCCCTGGGTGGAAACCTGCGGCTGCGGACGTACGTCCCGGTCGTGATCACGGGCGGGTCGGCGCCGATTCAGGTGGCCCGGGGAGCCAACCCGAATCCGTTCTATCGCATCGTCGACGCCGGCCAACCCATCATCGCTCCGGGTGCCGATGTGCCGGAGTTAACGCTTCGGCCCACGCACACGATCGATGTGATGACGACGGTGGACGGAACTTACCGCATCAGTCCGACGCCCGGGCTCTAACCTTCGAATCTCGGGCATGCTGGACAATTCCCTGAATATCCGTCGGGCGCGGGTGGCCGCCGCCCTACCCTTGGATGATGCGCTGCTGGTGGTCGGCGCCGGCGAGCCGGTCTCGCTGCCGGAAGGCAGCGATCAGAAGTATCCGTTTCGTTCACACGCCGATTATTTCTACCTGACCGCACACGAGTGTGCCGGCGCGGTGATCGTCTTCGATCCGTCCAGGGCGAAACCGGGCGGTGAATCCGGCTGGATCTCGTTTGTGCCAGTCGTTACCGAAGCCGAACGGATCTGGGAAGGACGCACGCAGCTGCCCGGTACGCCGCTCGAACAGTTTCCGGGTTGGCTCGAGCAGCGCCATGGACGCCGGATTGCGCAGTTGGGCGCGATGCCAACCGGGGTGGACTTGACTGCGGATCCTGCCCTCACGACGGCAATCCGCAGCGCCTTCCAACACGCCCGGAGACCCAAGGACACCCGGGAACTCGGCACGTTGCGGCGAGCGGCGGAGGCAACCGCGCATGGCTTCCGCGCGGTTCCGGATCTGCTGCGTCCGGGCGTGACGGAACGTCAACTCCAGATTGAGCTCGAAGCGGCTTTTTTCCGCGGTGGCGGTACCCGGACCGGTTACGGCACGATCGTGGGCAGCGGACCCAATGCGGCGATCCTCCACTTCGAACCGAGCGCACGCGCGTTTCGCCCCGGCGAGTTTGTCTTGATCGACGCCGGAGCGGAGATCGATCGCTACACGGCGGACGTGACGCGCACCTTTGTGGTCGGCCCGCCCACGGCCTTTCAGCGCGACCTGTACGACGTGGTGCTTCACGCCGAGGAACGCGCGATTGGCCGCTGCGTTCCCGGAGCGGAATGGAAAGACCTTCACCTGGCGGCCACGGTCGAGCTCGTCGCCGGGTTGGTGGCGATGGGCGTGATGCACGGACAGCCCGAGTCGCTGGTCGAACAGGAGGCGCACACGCTTTTCTTCCCGCATGGTTTGGGGCACATGGTGGGACTCGGGGTCCGGGATGCGAGTGGACTCCATCCGGGCCGCACCCGGGACCCGCGGCCGAGTTTGCGGACCTTGCGGATGGATCTGCCACTTGCGGCCAATTACGTCGTTACGGTGGAGCCCGGCCTCTATTTCATTCCCGCGCTCCTGAACGACCCGCTCCGGCGGGAACGTTACCGCGATGCGGTAAACTGGAAGAGGGTGGACCAGCACATCGCCATCGGCGGCGTCCGGATCGAGGACAACGTGAGAGTGACGGACGGTTTGCCTGAGGTGCTGACGCAGAGCATTCCCAAGCAGCTGTAAGCCGATTTCCGAACGTTCCCAATTTTCCGACCTCCGCGTTTCTTCTTTCTACTTTCCCGCCGTTTCTACTTTTCCCCTTCCCCGCTTTTCCGAGCTTTTCCGATTTTCCGCGATGGACAACCATGGGGTTGTCCGTCTTTTCTCCCTGACATGTCTCAACCTGAACAGAGGTTCACCACGCCGGTAAGTCTGATCGTTGACGCGATCCTGGTTATCTTGTTTTTCATCGGGATCTACTCGCTGGTTTCGTCGCACGTCCCCTCGACCGATAAAACCATGATCATGCTGTGGGGCGGACTGACCTCCGCATGCATGAGCTCTGTATTCTGGCTCTGCATTCAGATGTTCCGCGTTGTGCTCCGCGCCCAACTGGCCGAACGCCGCAAGTAGGAACGGACGACTGGTCGCCGAAGGTCGACCGCCCGAAAAATCGGATCGACGATCCGCCCGGTGCCCTATTTTCGGGGCACTTTTCATTTTCGTGCATGCGCGGAGTTGCCTCCGGCACAACTTAGGCTTACGATCCGCGACCATGGATACCGACCTCCCATCGGATTCGTCTTTTTTTCCCCCAAGTCGCTTTGCTCTGGGCAAGGTCGGACTTTTGCTGGCCACCGGTCTTATCCTTGCCGGCTGTACCACAACGCACACGGTCAAAGTCGACTCCCTGGCCAAGCCTAAGGCGGAAGAAGCGATCTCCTACGAGATCAAGAATCGCAACCCGCTCGTCGCCGACGACTCGCTCCGGTTCAAAGAGGCGGCCAGTCTCGTGAAGACTGCACTGTCCGGCAAAGGGCTCTATGAGGCCCCGCCGAATACGAAGCCTGATATGGTGGTCGATCTCGATTACGGCGTCGGCCCGCCGCAAATGCGTCGGGAGACGGTGTCGGAACCGGTCTATATCACGATTCCCGGGCAGATCCGCACGGAGCGCGTCCAGGTCGGCACCGACTCGCAAGGACGTCCGATTTATCAAACGATCACCGTCCAAGATCCACCCACGACTGAGTTTGCCGGTTTCCGCGAGTATCAGATCACGGTCATCGTCTACGAAAAATATCTGAAGCTCTCCGCGCGCGAAAACAGTGTACCAGAGGAAGGGCGCCCTCAGCAGGAGATCTGGACCGTTGATGTGACCAGTGAAGGCGAAAGCCGGGACATCCGGCGCAATCTTCCGGTGCTGGTAGCAGCAAGCATTGATTATATCGGGGCGGACACGCAGGGCCAGAAGACGATCCGAATCAAAGATACGCACTCCGACATCGCCTTTGTGAAAAAAGGCATGTGAAGGCGCCGAAAAGCGGCATCGAGAATGCGCGGGTCCGTCACGGTTGGTTCTTCAAGAAGGATTTAACCTCATCATGCGTCCCGCAGAAGTGGAAAACGGGGGCCTGTCCTTCTCGCTGGAAAATAAGTCTCAAATCCAGCCCGCAGCGGCATTCCATGAATGGCCGGATGCGCCTTAATCCAATCCCGGCGTGCAGGTGGGGCTGCCCAT
>CAYVDZ010000357.1:0-5894 GCA_964450575.1 uncultured Opitutus sp. | reverse complement strand
GCATCGCCTTTGCCCCGGCCGGACTGCTGGAGGATTTTGATCTTCCGCTCCGGGTGCCCGGCGGCGACGCGCTGGATTTCCTCCCAAGTGTTGTCGCGGGAGTGGCCTTCGACGAAGATGATTTCGGTTCCCGCGCCGAGTTCGGCGGTGCGCGCGACCGCGGCGGCGATGTTGCCCGCTTCGTTGCGGGCGGGGATGACGACCGAGACGGTCAGCGGTTTCGGCACCGTGGTCTGCTCGCGCCGGGCGATGATAAACACGGTGAGGCAGAACCATTGCAGGAGGGGCGCGAGCCAGCGGTTCACGAGTGTGCCGAGGCCGAGCGCCGAGAACGGCAGGAGAATCCGGGCGTGACGGGTTACCGGGTTCCACCCGGAGAGCCGCAGCAGGTTCAACACGTCGGAGGATGCGAGCCAGCTGTTCTGTGGTTGCGGGGCTTTTAAGCCGAGAAGACAGCTCAACGAAAGCAGGGGGCGCCAGAGCGTGTTCTGAAAATTCACGAGGACGCGGGTATCCGCGTGGGCGACAGGGTGCAGCTGTTCCAAGAGCCGTTGGACATCGGCGGCCAGATTCAGCGTATCGGCGATGATGATGACGTCGAATTTCCCGTCGAGCTCGAGTCGTTCGCCCGTCTGGACAAAAAACTCCGCCCCGGGAACGCGGGTGCGGGCGGCCGCGATTTGCGTGGCCGAGAGATCGATGCCGACTTTGCGGCCGGCGTGAAGCTGGCTGAGCAGCTCGCCCGCGCCGCATCCTATTTCAAGAACGCTGGCGTCGAGTGGGATGAGAAGATTGTAATAGTGGGCGAGCAGACGCCGATAAGCCCGGGCACCGGGTTTGGGCTCCGTCGGAGCGGTATCGTAAAACGCGCGCACGCGATCCAAGTGTTCGCGGGCAAGAGCGGAGAGTTCGAGTGACATGAAGGCGGACGGACGTTGAGCGGAACTTTCGTGAGGGTGGCGCGTACCCACTGCCAGTCTCAAGACTTATGGATTGCAATCGCCCTCAAATTCCAGCGCTCTGACCATTCAACTTTTGCGTCCATTCATGTTATCGTCTGGCATTGCGGCCCCGCGGTTTTTACCCCGCATCGGGCTCATTTTTTACTCATTGCTCCCGCTCGTCATCGCGCAGGCTCAACCCGCTGAGGTGGCCGGCACGATGCCGGAGGATTATCTGCCGGCGCTGAGGCCCATTCTGGTGACGGCGTTGCAACGCTCCCCGCAAGTGGTGGAGGCAAACCTCTTGATCGAGATACGGGAGGCGAATCGGATGGCGGCCGACGCCGCCCGGCTGCCGAACTTGGGGGCGAATATTAACTATGGGATCCGGGAAGAAGCGATTTCGGGAAGAGCGAATTCCAGCAGCCGCGATCAAGGGCTGAATTACAATGTCGGGCTCAATCAGCACATCTTCCATTGGGGGGCGCTCAAGAACCAGAGCGATATCGCCCGCATCAACCTCCTGTTGGCGGAGAAGAATCTCGTTAAAGCCTATCGGGAACTGGGCGTTTTGTTACGGCGGCAGTATTTGAATCTGATCGTGACGAAGGCCCGGGTGCGACAGAGCCGGGAGTCCGTCAAGGTGCTGAACGACAATGTAAACGTGCTGAAGCAACGCCTGGCCCGCGGCGAGGTGTCACCGGCACAAGTGGCCGGCGAGGAATTGCGCGGGAAGGAAGCATCGTATGAAATGCGTCGCATGGAGGGCGATCTTTTCACCGCGCGCCGTACTTTTTCCCGCCTGGCTGGGATTCCGACGCTCGAGGAAGACGCGATTCCGAATGAGATTCCCAACCCGGTGTATTCGAGTGACCTGACGACTGCGCTCTCCTCTGCGCTCCTCCGGGACGGCGCGAAAAGCACGTTGGAAGCGGAAATGCACGATTTGCGCGTGCGAGAGGCTTTGCTTCGTTACAACATCGAGCGGGTGCGATTGCTTCCGAAGTTTACGTTGGGTGCGAGTTACAGCCTGCAGAATACGACGAACATTATTAACAACCTCGTTGATCAACGCGCGGTGGCGCAGCAGTCGGTGAGTCTTGGGGCGAATTGGGCTATTTTCGATGGGTTTGCGGCGCGGGCGGCCAAGCGGGAAGCGCGGGCTTCGCAGCGCGTGATCGAGGCACGCCGGGAGGTGGCGCTCGATGTTCTATTGGAAGAGGTGCAGGCCCTTGAGCGTCAGCTGAAACTCGACGCGGAGCTGCTTGAACTCTCCGATATCCGGCGCGCTCTGGCCGTTGAAGGCCGTAAACGCATTGCGGACGAAGTGGCGTTGGGCAAGATGGCGCCCGGTGAAGTCGACCGTGCTCAAGTTGGAATCCTGGCGGCGGAAGCGAATGCCCTGGCCTCGCGCGCTGCGTTTCTCGACCGGTGGAGTTCTTTCGTTTCCGTGGCCGGGGATGACCCCGTGCTGAACAATCTTCCTGTGCGCCATGTTCGTCCCAAGAAATAACGGCAGCCTGCTGCTCAAACTCGCCCTGGTCCTCGTCGTTTTCGCCGGACTCGCCGTAGTGGCGTTCGTTGGACTGCAGAGCCGGGCCCGTGTCGCCACCGTGACCCGGGGTCTGGCCGTCGATGCCGTCACCGGCAGCGTCATGGTCCATGCCGATGGAGGTATCCGGGAGTTGAAAAGCCTGGCCGGGGGCACGGTGGTGTGGTGTGAAGCCATCGACCCGGGCGACAAGTTCATCGAGAGAGACAAACTCGTTCAGTTGGACACGACCGAGTTGGAACGTGCGCGGGACAAGCTCGAGCGTAACTACCTCCAGGAGCGGGAGCGGGTGAAGATTCGGCTCGAAAGCGACTACTCCCGTAAGTTGGCGGCAGAGGCGGTGGAAACCGCCAAGCGGTTAAAGGCGCTGGGCACTGTGTCCGACGAGCAAGTTCGTTCCGCCGAAATGGCGTTGGCAAAAATCGAGACGGAACTGCGGTTAACGACCTACAACGACGTGCAAGCAGAGATCGAGTTCAAGGCGGCAATGGCAGAGATGCAGCTGCAGTTGGATCGGATGACGGTGCGGGCGCCGATGGACGGAGCCATCGAAGGCGCGCTCACGTGGCGCGGGGCGCTCATCAACGCGGGCCAGCCGGTGGCCCTGATTTTTTCCAATAAACGGGTGGTGGCGGCGAAGATCAGCGAAGAGAATTTCGGCCGGATCCAAATTGGCCAGCCCGCGCGCCTGCGGCTCCTGACGTACGGCGATACTGAATACGACGCCGTTGTGTCCAAACTGTTGCCCACGGCTGATGACGCGCAGCGGTTTACCGTTCACCTGGACGTGCAGGTTGATCCGGAGCAGCTGAAGCCGAACAGCACCGGTGAAGTGACAATCACGGTCGATGAGCGGAAGGACGCCAAAGTCATTCCCCGGCGAGCCCTGATCAATAATGACCAGGTGCTGGTCGTGAAGAACGGCCGGGTGGAGCAGCGCAAAGTCGCGGCGGGTTTCGTCGCGCTTAACGTCGTCGAAATCCTCGAAGGTCTGGATGATGGTGAGCAGGTGATCGTCGAGAATCTCGAGCAGTTTCGCCCGGGCAGTCGCGTCCGGGTGGACGTGGTGAACTGAGCGAGTCGGCGAAACTCAAACTCGAGTAATGTCACCCAACCTGCGCATCGCGTTTCGTTTTTTGACGGCGAAGAAACGGGCCATGTTCATGAGCCTGTCGTGCACGATTCTGGGGGTGGGGCTCTTTATTGTGACGCAGGCGACGACGAGCGGCTTCGAGCAGTTTTTCACCAAAACGATTCTGGGCATCAACGGAGCGATGCGAATCGAAGATCGCATCCAGGATACAATGCGGAGCCAGGCGGCGTCCGTGGGGAGTAATTTCTATTTCGCCCAGCGTGAGGGCGTGAAGTACATTGAAGGGGTGGACGAGCCGCAGCGGATTACTGAAGCGGTGCGGCAGTTCGCGAATGTGCGCGGCGTTTCGGCGGTGGTGCGCGGCAATATCCAGATCACCAGTTCGTTTAAGACCGAGGATGCGCAGGTTTTTGGCGTCAACCTCGATGATCACCTGCAGGTTTCGGATCTCGGAGAGCAGATTACAGGAGGCAGCCTACATGCCTTCCGCACGTCGTTGCGCAGTGTGATGATCGGGCGGGTCCTGGCGGATCGCTTGCAGATCATGGTGGGAGACTCGCTGGTGATTGTCGCGCGGGGCGAGTCGCGGCGGATGCAGGTGGCCGCGGTGTATGAAACGGGGTATCGCGAAGTCGATAAGACGAACGTGTATTTACACCTGACGGAAGCGCGCTCGCTGTTGAAGAAGCCGGCGGGAGCGACGTTTCTTCAGATCAGTCTGCATGATCCGAAGCGGGCCCCGCTCGACGCGGCGAAGATGGAAGAAGTGCTGAATCACGGGGCCAAGCCGTGGCAGGAGCGAGAGAAGACGTGGCTGGCGGTGTTTCGCGCGCTGAGGATTTCGACGGGAATCACGGTAACCGTTTTCACTCTGATCGCGAGCCTGGCGATGTTCAACACGCTCGCGATGATCGTGCTCGAGAAGACCAAGGACATCGCGATTCTGCGCTCGATGGGCTACGAGCGGCGGGACATCACCCAGATTTTTCTCTGGCAGGCGGGAATCGTCCTGGCGATCGGCGCCGTGGTGGGCGCGGCGTTTGGTGCGGGCGTCACCTGGCTCGTGGGCCAAGTCCCGTTGCCGATCAATGGAATCTTCAAGACTGACCGGTTCATCGTCACGTGGGATATCTACCATTATATTGGAGCGATTGTGACGGCGGTGGTGATGGTGATGATCGCCAGCCTGATCCCGGCCCGACGCGCGGCGCGGCTCGAACCGGGCGACATTGTGCGAGGGACGGCGCAATAGCGCGGCTACGCCGCGCTGGAGCAAGGGGGGAAGGAGAAGGAACTCAATCACTACAGAATGAACGACGATACATGCAAAAATCTAGAAGTGTGGAAGGAGGCGGTGGAACTCGCGGCGCGGGTCTGCGGGTTGTTTCACGCGAGCTGGGATTTCGGGTTTCGCGATCAGATCCGGCGCGCAGCGGTTTCGATTTCCAGCAACATTGCGGAGGGCTACGAGCGGGATTCGAACCCGGACTTCATCCGGTTTCTCTTCATCCGCGAAGGCTTCGAGCGGAGAGGTTCGATCGCATACGTTCATTGCGCGGCGCGTGAACTTACTCAAGGAAACGGACGCGGTCGCACTCCTTGCTGAAGCCAAAAGACTTTCCAACGAATCGTCCTAGACAATGCAGTTGAAACCACAGATTTTCCCGATGGATACAGATTACCAAGGTATTCTGCATTTCGGGCGCTTCACCTTGCGGGTGAATGGCAAGTCAGGTGCTCCTTGATCTGCAATTCTCTGTATCGGTGTCATCCGTGGTTAATCTGAACTGCCGAATTTAGAATCATGCAGCTCATCAAAGTGCGGCGCGAAAAATTCGGCTGAGTTTTGCTCCTTCCTCCTTTCTTCCTGCTCCCGCCCGCGTCCGTCGATGCCTTCTCCCTGCTCCCTGCTCCCTGCTCCCGATTCTGGCGTCGCCCTGCGATGCCAGAATCTTCACCGTTACCTCGGGCAGGGTGAGGGGCGGGTGCATGTTTTAAAAGGCGTCTCGTTTGAAGCGCGGCGCGGCCAGGTTTATGCGATTGTGGGGCCGTCGGGTTGTGGAAAAAGCACGCTGCTCTATCTCCTGGGGCTGCTCGATCGGCCGTATGATGGACAGATCGAGATCAATGGGAGTGTGATGTCGAACACGGACGACCTGGCTCGGACGGCGGCAAGGGGGGCGCATATCGGGTTTGTTTTTCAGTTTCACTTTCTGATGCTCGAGTTCACGGCGTTGGAGAACGTGATGATGCCGATGCGCAAACTGGGGCGGCTTACGCCCGAAGCGATGAAAGTGCGCGCGCATAG
>CAYVDZ010000356.1:0-5905 GCA_964450575.1 uncultured Opitutus sp. | reverse complement strand
AAGCGAAGCCGCGTGGGCGACCCGGCTCGCGATCATTGGCGATATAAACATCGGTCAGGGTGCCGAATTGACCGAAAGCGTCACGAAGATCGGACTCGGTGGTCTTGAACGACATATTGCCGACATACAGTTTGGAATTCATAGTGATAAGTTTCGCATTATCGTCCGCTGTCAGTGTGTTCCCGACTACCGGGTTTCGAATCATCACTGAACAGAAACGCTCACCTGAAGATCCACCAAAACTGTCATCTTACGCTCTTACGAGCCACCACCTTCGCTGATTTCCGCGAGATAGCAAGGACCATCTGAATTCCATGCGATGGCGAAACGCGGAAGGCGCTTATTTCGCGATCTCCGCCAGCATGCGTTTCAATTCAACGGTGATCTTATCCGCCGCATCGACTTCCAAATAACTACTGCGCGCCCGCCACGTTTCATACCCGCCCAACCGATGGTGGTGCGCAGTCGGAAGGTAGCCATTGTAACCGTTGGCAAGTGAGATCGTGAAGTGCTCCTCGCGCAGCTTGCTCGTTTTCAAATCGAGTCCGATTTCGACGAAGACTTCGCAGGGAATGGCCGCGAGCGTGAGTCCGCCAATACGATGCGCCTGAAGTTTAACCGGTACGCGATCGGGATAAGCGTCCAGGAACAACGTTTCCCGTGCGTAGATCGCCTTGCGGTCGGAAAACTGCCCATTGTCCTTCGGCGTTGTCTCCACAATTTCCTGCGCGCGTTTGAGTTCATCCGGGTTCCCTTTGCGCACGCCGAGCATGAGGTCGCGCTCGATACTGGCGAGCGAGGCAGCAGCGGTCCAGGTCAGCCGGGCCCAGGCGCGCATTGCCGCATCGGCGACACTGGCGGTGACGATCTTGACCTGCTCGCCCGGCGGCTTCCTTACTGCCGGCGTCGTGGCGGCATAGTTGACGTTGTTGATATCGCCACTGGTGCCGTTGCTCATGATCCCGACGAATGGCGCCTTGCCGGAATAACGCGCGTCCCCCGCGCCGAGTCGGCGGGCAAGTTCGTTGGCAAACGCTCCAAAATAATCCGCGGAGATCGCCGGCACATTGCCGACATAATGCAGGCTGTAGTTGGCGAGCACAGCGAGTGGTCGACCGTCGGATTGAGCGCGAACGGCGAGCAGACTGACGTCGGGATCAACCGGTCCCGCCGGCTCCGTGACCTTCGCGTTTTTCACTCCCGGATTCATCCAGGCGCGATCGCTTTTGCCTCCGAAGGGATTCTCGTTGGACTCCCCTGCTTTCACCAACCAGCGGCGATTGAAAACCTGCGTGGGGTCGCTGTCCTTGCCCCAGGCGATCTCAGCGGGCTCGAGGTTCGCATGCGCCCGGATCAGGCTTTGGGCGATCCGTGCCGGCAACGAGGCAACGTACGCGGGATCGGGATCGCTCTGGAACGCCGGCGTCATCGTCGCGCAACTATGCGAGTGGGTCGCACTGATCAGCATGTGCGCCGCCGGGACGCCCGTTTGGCGGGAGGCAATCACCTTCGCAGCTTCACACACGTCGCGGGGAATCATACAGGAATCCACTACGCAGAGAATGATCGTATTCTGCCCGTCATGCAGCGCGATGCTGCGCGCGTGCATGGGATCGGTAACGTTGGTACTAAAGGCGCCACGCATGCCGCCGTTGATGGGACTCGGCAGCTGGGTCGGCGTAATGTCGTGAGCGTGCGCGCCAGCCCGGAGCTGCCCAGTCGCAGCCGCGCCAGAAAGCGAAGCACCATACGCCAGAGCCAAGGTGATAAAAAGCAGTCGGATCATGTTCTCGTGGATTAAATTCCCCCTCAACGTCCAAGCTTGAGTTTTAAGCCCGGGACCTGAGCTCCCTTCCCTTGTCTTCCATTCAGCCCCGATTATACATCACAAATCTGCACAGCCTGCGCAAGTGAAGTTACCTTGTCGCGCAACGGAATGAATTCCTGCCCGACGAAGCCGGTGTATCCAATCTCGAGGAGCGCGTGCATCAACGCGCGGTAGTGAATCTCCTGCGTATCATCGATTTCATTACGCCCGGGGACGCCGGCGGTATGAATATGACCAATATACGGAGCATGCTGCTTCAGCCGCCGGATCAAGTCACCGTGCATGATCTGCACATGATAAAAATCGAACAACACCTTCATCCGCTCGGAGCCGATCTGGCGGCAGATTTCGACGCTCCGTTCCAGGTCATCACAGAAGTAATCCGGATGGCCCTTCATGGTGACATCCACCGTGGAGTTGAGCATTTCCAGGCAAAGCGTCACGCGCTTCTCCTCGGCGAAGCCGACGATTTGCTTCAAGCCGTCGACCATAGTGCGAATCCCGTCCTCATCCGAGATTCCGCGTCGGAAGCCCGAGAACGTAATGACGCGCTGCACTCCGGCGGCGGCGCATTCCTCGATGCGTTTCCGCAGGATCGTGAGGCACTCCGCGTGCTCGGAGCGATGCGCAAACCCCTTGGCGAACCCGTGACTGCCCGCAATCGCGGGCGTTAAACCGAGCTCTTTCAACAGGGGCCAGTGCGATGTCGCGACCAGTTCGACTGATTGAAGTCCCATTGCGGCGGCATGCCGGGCGAGTTCCGGAACCGGCATCGGGTTGAAACACCACGGCACGACAGATTGTCGAATGCGGCCATTCTTCACCCGATAGGGCGGTGCGCCGTGGGAGGCGGCGACTTGCGCCGGGGCGCCTCCGGCACAGGCGAGGAGGGCCGTGGCGGCGAATCCTTTTAGGGCAGTGCGACGGGGAAAAGGCGCAGCAGACATGCGCCTATCTCTGGTCATCGCCGGGCCCGCGTCGAGCCTTTGCTCGCATTTGCCACTTTCCCAGAAGGATCGTCTTTGTGGTTTAGCGGCTTGGGGGTGATACAGGCATTCCTGCCTGTTCCGTGATTCGGATGACCGAGGTCGGAGGACAGACAGGAATGTCTGTTTCACTCCGAAATCACGCCCGAAACCGGAGGAGAATTTCGTCGCGGGTGAGAAACCCATCGCGATTCACGTCGAGGTGAGCGAGGCTCGAGTTGGCGTTGGCAATTTCCATGGGTTGCAGGATGCCATCGTTGTTCGCGTCGAGCTGATGGAACAGATTGAAAATCGCCGTCGCGCGGGCAGAAACCGGATGTGCCACGTTCACTTCCGCGCGCCGGGCGGGATTCACGCGAACGGGCGAGGCCAGTTCGACCGCGGTGAGAAAGCCATCTCCGTCAAGATCAAGCGCGCTCAGGGTGATGGCCGCGTAGGTCATTTCCGAGGTGGAGATCACGCCATCGCGATCGAGATCGAGCACGCTCAACAGAGACGGTGCGGCCGGCGAACGGCGGGAACTCGTTTCCGGCTGGATAACGGAAGCAGTCGCGAGGGTTGACGTGCCGAGAACAATTGCGGCGAGGAGGGAGATGCGGCGGGTATTCATGAGGATGTTCCGCGGCTTGGTTCCTCCAATCACCGGGCGGTGATTGAATGCAAAGGAACTGCTTTGGACATAGAGGAAGACGCCGCGATTGTAAGCCGACGGCTTCGGTTACGGGGAGATTTGTTAAGCCTGGGTAAACGCTCAGTATTCATCCCGAAACGGACCCTCGCAGCCTCCTCGATCCCAGCCATCGTTCGCGGCCGAAGTCTGTCCGCCGTGCCAATTCGATCATTCCCCCACCTCCGCCATTGCCAAGCGGCCTCCGGGTAACCACAAGATTACCCACTCTCACCCTCCTCCTTTTTCATGAGCCTCTACTTCCCGTCGACCCGCCGCTCCTTCCTTAAAACCCTCGGGACCGCCAGCCTCGCGGCGCCGTTCTTTGCGCGCAATCTCCACGCCGCCCAGCCGAGCCGCGTGCTGCGCCATGCCAGTTTCGGGGCCGCCGGGATGGCTTGGGCCGACATCCAGGCGATCTGCAGCAACCCTTTCGTGAAACTCGTCGCCGTGGCCGAGGTGGACTTGAACCGCCTCAAGCAGGTCAAGGACGCGCATCCTGATGTGAAGGTTTACCAGGATTGGCGCGAGCTGCTCGACAAGGAGGGTCGCCAACTGGACTCGGTCAATGTCTCCACCCCTGATCACATGCACGCGCCGATCGCGGTCTCCGCCATGCAGCTCGGCAAACACGTGTACTGCCAAAAGCCCCTCACGCACTCGATTCATGAGACCCGCGTTCTCACGGAACTCGCCCGGGAAAAGAAGCTCATCACGCAGATGGGCATTCAGATTCACTCTCAGAAAGTCTATCGCCAGGCCGTCGCCATCGTGCAGAGCGGCATTATCGGCAAGGTGAAGGAAGTCCACACTTGGAGCAGCAAGAAGTGGGGCGACACCGGCCAGCCATCCTCAAAAGCCGATCCGATTCCAGCCGGTTTCAACTGGGACCTTTGGCTCGGTGGCTGCGCGGAGCGTCCCTTTGTGGCGGACTACTATCACCCTGGCAACTGGCGCAAGCGGCTCGAGTTCGGCACCGGAACGTTTGGCGACATGGGCTGCCATATCTTCGATCCTGTTTTTGAGGCACTCGCCTTGACCGCGCCGATCTCACTCCGCTCCGAAGGCCCACAGCCGGACAAGTGGAACTGGTCGATCAACGCGAACATCCGCTACGTTTTCCCCGGCACCAAATTCACCGAAGGCAAGACCGTCGCGGTCACCTGGTACGATGGCGACCAACGCCCGCCAGCCGGGATCCGCGCCCTCATCGCCACGCCGACGCCCGCCGCCGTCGCTGGCGTCGATGACTCCGGCAAGAAGCAGCGAGTCAGCGGAGCCAATGAAGGTTCGATCATCATCGGCACAGAGGGCGTGCTGCATGTCCCTCACATCGCGACGCCAAAGCTGTTTCCGGTCGCGAAGTTCGCCGACTACAAACTTCCCGATATCCAAGGCTCCCATCACTGGTCCGACTGGGCGGAAGCCTGCGTCGGCGGTAACGCGAAGCCGCTCGCTCCCTTCGATTATTCGGGACCGCTCACGGAGACGATTCTCCTCGGCAGCGTCGCGGTGCGCTTCCCCCAGACGACCTTGCAATGGAATTCCGCGAAGCTGCGCTTCGACAACGAAAAAGCCGCCAACCAGTACGTCCGCCGCACCTATCGGAAAGGGTTTCAGGTCGCCGGGCTCTGATGATCGAGATCGCTTTCACCGCAGAAAACTCGGACCGGCTTCCCGCCGGTCCGAGTGCTTTCAGCTGGGGGTAGTCGAAGGGTATTCGGGACCGCCCTAGCGGACTGGCCCTGCCTCGCTCCGGGATTTGTTGCGGGAAGTCCCGTTGCCTGCCCCGCAAATCGCACCCTCACTCGCGCCTCCAGCCAGATGCTTACCCCGGAGGATCACGCATTTATCGCCCGTGCCGCGCTGATTTTATCCGCCGTGCACATCACACTCGACCCGCTCCGGTCGGCATTTGTTTGATCGCTTCACGAGCCGCGCAAAATCCCCTGCTTCGTCCGCCCGTTCCTCCGTTATCCCGGCTGCGGAGCCAAGCTCTGGCTCGCGGGACCGGCCATCCCCGAGAAGGCGTCTGCCTGTGCGAGGCACGCAGACAGGCGGGCAACCGAAGCGTGGACCTGCTGCTACACGGGCGCGCGCGGCATGGGTGCGCTGGAATTTGTTCCGGCGTTGGGGCCGGAACCGCGCAAAGCGGCGAAGATCGAGATCGATGCGCTGGTGCGGCTGGCGGGCGAAGTGTTGATGCATCGCGGGGATTTGCAGGGGCACTTCCACGGAGCCCGACAGGAGAAGGTGCTGCGGGATATCCTGCACGTGGGAACTTCCGCCGGTGGCGCGCGAGCCAAGGCGGTGATCGCATGGAATCGCGAAACCAACGAGGTGCGATCCGGGCAGATCGCGGTGGGAGAACGCTTCGAATACTGGCTGCTGAAATTCGACGGTGTGGCGGGCAACAAGGACAAG
>CAYVDZ010000355.1:0-5954 GCA_964450575.1 uncultured Opitutus sp. | reverse complement strand
GGTCAACGGGAGGTCCGTGCTCCCGGTGTATTGGCCGGAGAGCGACCATTCCGTCTCGCCATGACGGATGAGATAGAGGCGCGAGGAATTGAGTTTGATGGAAGGCATAATCAAGTGGGTTCGCGGCGGTGTATTTCTCATGACGCGCGGACAACGAGGATCGCACTGGAGTGCGAAGCCAAGGGGTAGGTTTGCGAATTGTGCAAGTGCGGTTCCTCGCCGTCGGCAAACCAGTCCTGCGGGGTCTCGCCCGCGGTGTCGGCCGCCAAATGCCAACGAGTGCCCTGCGGAACGGGTGGTAATTCAAAGTCCACCGCCTCGGTCCCGGCATTGAACATCAGGTAGAGCCCGGGGCGTTCGCCTTCCTGGATCAGGCTGGCCAGCCGTTTCTCGTGCGGGTCAGACCAGTTGGGCAGACTGCCGCGCGAACTGAACCAGCGGATGTCGGCGTCGGTGTAGAATTCCTCCTTGCTCAGAACCGGATGCGCCCGGCGAAAGGCCATCATCCCGCGGGCGAATCGGTAAATCTCGTGATGCTGTTCCAAGCAGTTCCAGTCGTACCAACTCGTTTCGTTGTCCTGGCAGTAGGCGTTGTTGTTGCCGCCTTGCGTGCGGCGAAATTCGTCGCCGCCCAGCAACATCGGCACGCCGCGCGAGATCAGCAGGGTCAGCAGGAAGTTTTTGATCTGACGTCGCCTGAGGGACTCGATTCGGGCATCAACCGTTTCGCCCTCAGCACCGAAATTCTCGCTGAAGTTTTGGTTCGTCCCATCGCGATTGCTTTCTCCATTGGCCCCATTGTGCTTCTCTCGATAGCTCACCAGATCATTCAAGGTGAAGCCGTCGTGACAGGTGACGAAATTGATACTGCACTTGGGACATTTGTCTGACTGGGCATAAATGTCGGCGCTGCCGCAGATGCGGCTGGCTAACGAACCGAGCATTCCTTCGTCACCCCGCCAGAAGCGGCGGATGTCGTCTCGGTAGCGGCCGTTCCACTCCGCCCACCCCCGCTGGGAAAAAATGCCCACCTCATAAGCGCCCGCCGCATCCCACGCCTCGGCGATACGCTTCACCTCTCTCAAGACCGGGTCCTCGGCGATCTGTTTGAGCACGGGAGCATTGGCCAGTAACTTGCCGGTGCCATCCCGACCGAGAACCGACGCCAGATCGAACCGGAAGCCATCTATATGCATCTCGACCACCCAATAGCGCAGCGCGGCCAAGATGTAATCTCGCACCACTGGATGATTGGCATTGATGGTATTGCCGGTGCCGGTGTAGTCCTTGTAGTAACGTTTATTCTCCTCCAGCGTATAGAAAATCGCGTTATCAATCCCGCGAAAAGACAGCGTGGGGCCCAGTTCATTTCCCTCAGCGGTGTGGTTGAACACGACATCGAGAATCACTTCGATGCCGGCGCGATGGAGTGCGCAGACCATTTCTTTGAACTCCAACTTCTGCTGTCCCGCGCTTTCCGAGCTGCTGTAGGAGCCTTTGGGCGCAAAGAAGGCCACGGGATCGTAGCCCCAATAATTTCCGAGTGGCTGGCGGTTTTGCGAATTAATGCCCGCCTTCAGGGATTCGTTGAACTCGTGGACTGGCATCAGCTGGACGGCCGTCACACCCAGTTCCTTCAGGTAGGATATTTTTTCCGTCAGCCCGCGGTAGGTGCCAGGGTGCTCCACGCCTGTGCTGGGGTGAATGGTGAAACCCCGAACATGCATTTCGTAAATCACGGTCTTCGACCAGGGATGCCGCGGCGGCCGGTCGTCATGCCAGTCAAAGTGGTCGTGAGTAAACACACACTTCGGCATCGCCCCGGCATCGTCTAATTTTGAAAAAGTCAGGTCTTTCTCCGGCACGGACGGATCGTATCCGCGGGCGGGGCCGAAATCCCAATCCGGCAATCGCGAGATCGCTGTCGCACAAGGGTCCAGGAGCAGCTTATTGAAATTGAAGCGATGGCCCTCCTCGGGTTGGTAGGGGCCGTCCACCCGGTAGGCGTAAAGTTGTCCGGAGCGAATCCCCTCAACCCAGACGTGCCATACGTCGCCCGTGCGGTTACGCGCGGGATCGAGATCAATCACCTTGGCCGCCGTTGCGTCCGCGGGATGATCAAACAACTCCAACCGAACATGGCTCGCGTGACGACTGAACAGGGCAAAATTAACGCCACCTTCGGATTCATGTGGTCCCAAGGGCAAGGGAACTCCCTTCCGCACCTCAGTGTGTTCCGAAACCTCTGCTCCATAATCCTGCTGCGGGGTTTCAGGGGCACCGGGCTTTGCGACGGCTTGGCCTGATGATATGGACGACATCTGGCCGCTTGGCGGTCGCCTTCCTTTCGGCCTTTTCGCCTCCGGCATTGGGTCGCTTTTTTTCATCTTTCCACCTTTCGCGGTTGAATCATCGCTGCCACAGGATGTGCGCGGCTTCCAAGGGAACTGCGACGCCGTCGTGGTATGGTATGATTCGCGCAGTATAGTCGAGCGCCGGGCGAGTCGCCGACACGGTGGCACTATAAACACCGCCGCCCGCTGCGCCGGCCAGTTGGCGGACGCGTTTCATTTCCTGGCGCACGGGCGATTCGCCACTGACGCCATCGGCGTAAAGTTCGACCCGCACGGTATTCGGATCAAGGTCATCGAGGTAAACTTGCACCTCGATTGCGTGCTGCTCGCCGTTCGTTTCCACCTTCACTTCGCCGAAGCGCAGCTTGCTCCATTTCTGATCCAGACCGTGCCGCCATTCGACGACTTGCTTGCCGGTCGCACCCTTACTGGCAATGCGCAGATGGTAAGCGGCCGCAGTTGTCAGGTAGTGTTGCTCGGTATATTCACGCACCGTGCGGTTGGCGGAGAAACGCGGGGTCAATTTCGCCATGCTTTCCCGCATTCGTGCGACCCAGGCGGCGGGAATTCCGTCGGCATCACGATCGTAAAACTCGGGAATGACCTCATTTTCGAGCCGGTCGTAAAGCATTTCGGCTTCGGCAGCATCCCAAGCCGGATCGTTGTCATGCTCATCGCCATCACCAATCGCCCATCCCAAGTCCGCCGCATAGGCCTCGGCCCACCAGCCGTCCAACTCTGAAAAATTGATTCCGCCATTCACCAGCACCTTCATGCCGCTCGTGCCGCATGCCTCCCAGGGTCGTCGCGGGGTGTTGATCCACACATCCACGCCCTGCACCAGATGGCCGGTTAAGTGCATGTCATAGTCACTGAGGAAAATCACGTGTGCGCGGGCCTGGGGCCGCCGGATAAAATGCGTCCATTCCTGAATCAGGGCCTGCCCCGCCTGATCGTCCGGATGGGCTTTGCCCGCCAGGATGAGTTGCACCGGACGCTGGGGATTGGTTAACAGGCGCAGCAATCGTTCCGGGTCGTGCAGCAGCAGATTCGGTCGCTTGTAGGTCGCGAAGCGCCGCGCGAAGCCGAGCGTCAACACGTCGGGATCAAATAAGTGTTTCGCCATTTCCACCGCCTCGGGCGACGCGCCGGAGGTGGCCAGTTGCCGGGATAATCGTTCGCGGGCGAATTCCACCAGCGACTTGCTCGCGGCGACGCGAAATTGCCAGAGCTTGGCGTCCGAAACGCGACGAATGTCCTGCTCCAGGTTTTCCGTCGTTCCCAGCCAGCGTTCTTTGCCACAGGCTTCCGTCCAAAGCTCGTCCGCTGCCGCCGAGTCCCAGGTCGGCATGTGGACTCCGTTGGTCACGTGTCCGACGGGCACTTCGTCCGCCGGCCAGTGCGGAAAGAGCGGAGCAAAGAGATGCCGGCTGACTTTCCCGTGCAAGCGACTCACGCCGTTGACCGCTCCGCTGCCGCGGATGGCCAGATAGGCCATGTTGAAACTTTCGGACGGGTCGATTGGGTTTTGGCGGCCCAGGGCCAGCAGATCGTGGAGAGTCAGGCCGAGTTTCTTCTCCGCATAGCCGCCGAGATATTGCTCGATGAGAGCCGGAGTGAAACGATCAAAGCCCGCAGCGACTGCGGTGTGCGTGGTGAAGAGGTTGCCCGCTCGCGTCGCAGCCAGCGCAACTTCGAAGGACTGCCCGGTTTCCTCCATGAAAGTTCGGGCGCGTTCCAAAGTGGCGAAGGCCGCGTGCCCTTCATTGAGGTGACAGACTTCGGGTTGGATGCCGAGGGCTCGCAGCAGCCGCCAGCCGCCGATCCCGAGGAGCAGTTCTTGTTTGAGACGCAGCTCCGGTCCACCGCCATACAGCTCGCTGGTGATCCCGCGATGAGCGGGGAAGTTCGCCGCATCATTGCTGTCGAGCAGATAAAGCTTCACGCGCCCGACCTGAACCTGCCAGGCGCGCAGCCAGACCGAGTAACCGGGCAAGTCGATTTCCAACCGCAACCACTCGCCATTCGCCTGGCGCAAAGGCGTGATCGGCAACTGTCCAGGGTCGTTATACGGGTAGAGCGCCTGTTGCGCTCCATCCTTGTCTATTACCTGACGAAAATAGCCTTGCTGGTAGAGCAGTCCCACGCCGACGACCGGCACGCCCAGATCGCTGGCGGCTTTGAGTTGATCACCCGCCACATTGCCAAGCCCGCCCGAGTATATGGGCAACGCTTCGCTCAACATAAATTCCATGCTGAAATACGCGACGCATTTCAAGGGAGACTGCGGATGCTGTTGCTGAAACCACGCGGGCGACTCCACCGCCTGACGCTTGTCTCGTATCAGGTCATCGATATTCTTGCGGAATTTCGGATCGGCCAACACGTGCATGAGTTTGTCCCGCGCGACGGTCTGCAGAACCACCCACGGGTTTTGCGTCATTTCCCACAGTTCGGGATCAAGCTGCCGCCATACTTGGTCGGTCGCATGATTCCACGACCAGTGCAGATCCAAGGCCAGCTCGGCAAGGGAATCGAACCCCTCAACTTCCTTGGGTGGAGGGCTGTATATTGAATGGCTGGCGTGTGCTTGTTTGGTCATAGTTTCTCCTTCAGTTTTGGCCCGGACGGACTCTCCAGCTTCTGTGGGGACACGGCCAAGGCATCATTGATAGTTGTCTGGGCTTCCGCCAGGAGGCGGCGCAGATGATCCGCTCCCCGGAAGCTCTCGGCGTAAATCTTGTAGATATTTTCAGTCCCGGACGGACGCGCCGCGAACCATCCGTTGGCCGCCACCACTTTCAACCCGCCAATAGGAGCTCCGTTGCCTGGCGCCTCGGTGAGCGCAGTCTGAATTTTTTCGCCCGCCAACTCGGTGAGCTTAACCTGCTGGGGTGAGAGTTTCGCCAACAGTTTCTTCTGTTCCGGAGTGGCTGGCGCCTCAACGCGTTCATAGACCGGCTCACCGAACTCGCGCGCGAGTTCTTGGTAGATGACGCCGGGATCGCGGCCCATCTTGGCCGTGATCTCCGCCGCCAGCAAAGCCGGGATGATCCCGTCCTTGTCCGTCGTCCAGAGGCTGCCATCCAGACGGGAGAATGACGCGCCGGCACTTTCCTCGCCGCCGAAGCCGAGCGACCCATCGAGCAAGCCATCCACAAACCACTTGAAGCCAACCGGAACCTCGTAGAGCTTCCGGCCAAGCTTCGCCGTGACGCGATCAATCATCTGGCTGCTCACCACCGTTTTGCCGACTGCCGCTTCCTTGCGCCAATTCGGCCGGTGTTGAAAGAGGTAGAATATAGCGACGGAAAGATAATGATTGGGCGGCAGCAATCCTTTGCTTTTGGTGACAATGCCGTGGCGGTCATGGTCAGTGTCGCACCCGAAAGAGAGGTCAAAGCGGTCCTTCATCGCTATCAATCGCTGCATTGCATAGGACGAGGACGGGTCCATGCGAATCTGGCCGTCCCAATCCACCGTCATAAAACGGAAGGTCGGGTCAACGGCGTCGTTGACGACTGTCAGGTTCAGCCCGTAACGCTCGGCGATTGGTCCCCAGTAGTGAACCCCGGCGCCGCCAAGCGGATCAACCCCGAG
>CAYVDZ010000354.1:0-5965 GCA_964450575.1 uncultured Opitutus sp. | reverse complement strand
ATCTCCACTTCAGCCTGCAACGACGCATCGAGCACGCCGTCGTCATTCGCATCCACGCGTAGGATCTGCCGATTCAGAATTCCAAAGTGATTAAAGATGTTCGAATTCGTCTGGTTGAAGAGATCCGAAACACTGGCACTCGCGCCCATCAACCGGGCGGAGAACCAGTTTAGCCGCGCCACGACTTTGTTGTCCCAGAGAAAAACGCTGACTCCATAGTCCTGGCTGGTTCCCGCGGGGGAGGGGACGGGCCGGCGGAGTTGATCCACCCGATCGGTCGCCGGAATGAAATTCTCACTGGTATTATAGTGGAACGCCACCTTGGCTCCCCATGGCAGTTTCATCAGGCGCTGCGGCCAGTTGAGCACACCGCCATAACCGAAAACGGAGCTTTTGATCTCGCTAAAGTTACCGTCGCGAACCCGAAACGCATTCGATGACACATCCGGCGTCTCGTCCAGACCCGCCCGCGGAGCCTCCGTGTTCAGCCATGTCTTCACTTTGTCGATCCGGTATCCCATATTTACAACCAGCAGATCATCCCAGAAAAACGATTGGGTGTTCAACGCCATCGAACTCACTTTCGTCTGTTGTAATCGATAGTTCTTGGTCGGGGCGTCCCGCGGCTCAAAGGTGCCCATGACAAACCCTTCGTTTCCGTTGATGCGCGAATCGAGCCCGAGGTTTTCCGCGGTCGCGTCGGGACCAAGATTCCAGCTCAGCTTTTGGATGCTGAAGTTTTCCGGAGGCCGCAGCTGATAGTCAGCCGGTTGCAGGACGAAGTCGCGCACCGTGAAATTCGGATTCGTGAATGCATCCAGCTGGGGCGGTCCAATATAAGCATAGATCGGAACGGCGCGCGGTGAGTTACTGGTCTGCCGGGCGTTTGCCGGACCAATGTGCAGCGCCGGTTCCGGGTCACCAAATGAATTCAAGGAATAGTTCAGAAGCTTCTCATCGAAAACCGACCGGTCAGCCAGGCCGGTGAGCGTGTGACGGCCGAGTAATCTCCCAAACCAGCCTTTTCTTTTCTCCGTGAAATCGTGTTTCACAAAACCGGTAAACCGGCCCGCATGACGTTCCGTTTCGATGGTACGGCTTCCCGCCTTGGTCATGACAAACGGGCGGCCGTAATTCGGATTGGCCATGGGCTCCACCACGCCCGAGGTGCGGTAGTTGGGGTCCGTTGGCAGCCAGAGCGTCTCATTGATATCGAACATTACCTCTGAGTTTGCTCCGTTGAAAGCGGTGAAGTCGGCGCTCTCCAGACTTTGCTGATCGAAAGCGATTTCAAAGCCGGACCTTCCCTTCCAGAGTACCTGTTCCAGCGCCACGTTGGTGTTGGTGAACTTACGCGTGTAGTAATCATTGTCCCAACCCAGGTTCGCGGTGCTGAAATCGAAGGTCTTCAGATCGGTGAAACCCTGCGCCAGCCAGCCGGTGCCGTTGATATCACGGAGGTTGCCGTGATAAACATTATAGGGAGCCCCCCGCCCATTGCGATTCGGGCCGAAAAAGGCATCCCTCACCGCGTAATCCACGCCCCGATACTGATCCGTATAGGCAAAGGCCGGGTTCCGACTCTGGGTTCCGTCATAAATCAAGCCGTAGGAACCGGCGCCCCAGCCCGAGTTGTCCAGGGTTTGCGTCGCTGGCGTATTCCGGAGTGGGTACTTGAGTTTATCAGCGGCGCTGAGCCGGTTCCATTGCGCCTGCGTCGGGCCTTCGACATGGTTGAAGCGTTGTAGATTCGCATAGGGATTGACCGAAAGGCGTCCGACCTCGGGGGCGTCGAGAAACACGCCCAGATTGTTCAGGGGAAGCAGCACGTCCGGGGCATTGCCCCGGATCCGGCCCTTCTCCACATGAGCGGTGATCACGGTGTTCGCGTGCTTAAATGGCCGATACGTGACGGTCCCATATTGCCGGTCGTCATCCTTGAACGTGGGACGCTGCCGATACTGGGTTCGATCCATCAACAGCGCCCCGTGAATCGCCAACGTGTCTTTCACCAGGACCCGGTTGAGGTTGAAGGATCCCCGATACGAAGGATTTTTTCCCCCGCTGCCAATTCTCGTGCTGAGTTCGTTGGTATTGCGAAACCGCGCTTTGACGAGGCCGGCGTTGGTCAACCCCGCTGGCGATCCAAGACCGAAAAGGAATGAATTCGCGCCCCGGTTGATGTCGATGCGGTCGGTGTTGTAGGAGTCAAAGGGGATGTCGGTTTTGAAGAAGTTCCGCGCCCGGTCCGGTGCGGCGAGCCCACGAACCCGCGTGGCTCCGTCCGGATCTCGCCGCGCGCCACCGGTGCTGGTATCTCCACTGGAGGAGTTGTCTGAAGCTCCGGTGAAATTGCCGAGGATGCCGCCCACTTCCGTACTGGTTGTATATTGGAAGAGTTCCTCCACCCCGGTAACCCCGAGATCCTCCATAAACTCCCGGGTAACGACTTGAATGGATGAGCCGATATCCTTGATGTCTTGGCGCAGCCGGCCGCCGGCCAGGGTTTGCGAGGCATAATAGCCTTGCTCGGTGTTCTCCTCCACGAGGAACGGGGACATTTCGACCGCCTTGATAGGTGCCCCTTTGGGCTCGGAGGCGTTTTGAGCCCGACTTTGCGGTATGCAATTCGTTGATATCATTAACAAAACTAAAACCGAGCGGTAGGAGTAGGCATTCATGGGGGTAATCCTGGCGAACATAGGAATCCCCGGCGGCGTTACTCGTGCGCCAGGGGCGGACGAGAGCGCCGTTAAAACGCGAGGCGCGTTTTATAAAGACGGCTGACTGGGATCGCCGTCGATACTCGGGGCGTGGGGTTGTAGATTCGGACTATAAGCGCGATGCGTTGTCCGGACAACGTTTGCCGACTGACAAATTTGAAAGAATGCTGCTTCCCGCCTTTACTCGATTTTCAATACAGTGAATGAGTAGTCGAATATATATTATGGTGAGTACGGAGTTTTCCCGGTGTGGCCGGAGTCCAGAGCTCGCTGTTTGTCGTGGTACGAGGCGTTCGCTTGGTCGTCCCTTGGAGCGGTTTAGGGTCATGACTTGAATCGCTTCGCTCTGGTCCCTTCGCCGAATGAGCTTTTCGTACGGGTCGCGACCACGATCCCGAGGTGACGATTCCATGGTCGCGCGGGGCTGAGTTCAAGTGGGTGCTGCCCCGCGGGCCATCCTGTTGACATCCCGACCTAAACCCATGCAATCCATCCCAACCCCCATTGCCTCCGGCGCGCCGTCGTGCCCTCGTTTCTTCTCCGCCTTTTTCTCCCCCATGACGATTGCCTCCCAGCTGTGTTCTGAAGCACCTCCCGGCCGCGCGGGAACGGTGGGCGCCCTGTTCGTCGCCTTCGTCGTCTCCGCCGCGAGCGCGTCGGCCGCCATCGATTTCGCGCGCGACATTAAGCCCATTTTGGCGGAACGCTGTTATGGCTGCCACGGCCCCGATAAACAGAAGAGTGGCCTGCGCCTGGATCGAAAAGACGAGGCGCTCCTCGGCGGCGACTCCGGCCCTTCCATCGTTCCCCGCGATGCGGCGAAAAGTCTGTTGTTTGCCCATGTGTCCGGCGCCGAACCCGATTCGATCATGCCGCCGGAATCCGAGGGCGATCCACTCACTCCGGCACAAGTTGCCTTCATCAAGACGTGGATCGACGAGGGCGCCGTCTGGCCGGACGAGGCTCCAGCCGAATTCGCGCGGAGCACCCATTGGTCCTTTCAGCTGCCGGTCCGAAATGCGCTTCCGGCCGTGGCCAACGCCCCCTGGCCGCGTACGCCGATCGACCGGTTTGTTCTCGCCCGGCTCGAACAGGAAAACATCGCGCCGTCCCCGGTCGCCGATCGCACCACGTTGATTCGTCGGCTCAGCTACGACCTGCTCGGGTTGCCGCCTTCGCCGGAGGAGGTGCGCGCGTTCGTGGCGGACCGCCGCCCCGACGCGTATGAGCAACTCGTGGACCGTCTGCTCGCCTCCCCGCACTACGGTGAACGCTGGGGCCGTCACTGGCTTGATCTCGCGCGTTACGCTGACAGCGACGGCTACGAGAAGGACACCGCGCGGCCCTATGCTTATCTCTATCGCGACTGGGTGATCGATGCCATCAACCGGGATGTGCCGTTCGATCAGTTCACCATCGAACAACTCGCCGGCGATCTGCTTCCGGGTGCGGAACACGAGCAGAAGGTTGCCACCGGCTTCCACCGTCAGACGTTGCTCAACAAGGAAGGCGGCGTCGACCAGGAGGAGTATCGCAACAAGGCGGTCGTCGATCGCGTCGATACCACCGGAGCCGTCTGGCTCGGGCTGACCGTCGGCTGCGCGGAGTGTCACAGTCACAAGTACGACCCGATTTCGCAGCGCGAATTCTTTCAGCTGTTCGCGTTCTTCAACAACGCCGATGACAAGGAACTTCCGGCCCCCACGGATGAGGAGGTGCGAATCTATCGTGCCGCGAAATCGCAATGGGACGCTTCGCGCGCGCCCTTGCAGCAGGGCTACGAGGGTTACGTGCGGGATGTCTTGCCCGGTTTGCAAGCCGCTTGGGAATCTCAGGGCACGCTGGATCTGCCGATCTGGGAGGCACTAGCTCCGGTGGCCGCAAAATCAACCCAGGGCGCGAACGTGACGATCCTGCCTGATCATTCGGTCGTGGCCTCCGGGATGAGTCCGTTAACCGAAACCTACCACGTGGCCGTGAATGCGCCCGGCACCGCGATGTCCGGAATTCGGCTGGAAGTTTTGCCTGACGCCACGGGCAACGGTGGACCAGGCCGATCCGGCAACGGCAATTTTGTGCTGACCGGACTGGAACTCCACGTGCAGGCCGCCGATGGGACCACGACGCGGCGCGTTGCCCTGAAGGAGGCAGCAGCGGATTTCTCGCAAAAGGACTGGGCGGTGGCCGGAGCGATCGACGACGACCCGAAAACGGGTTGGGCCATTTCCCCGCAGAACAAGCGCCGCCATGTGGCCGTGTTCGAGTGCACGGAGACGCTCGTGCTCGCGGCGGGCGAGACCCTCGGCTTCACGCTCGACCAGCAGTTCGGCAATCAGCACACGCTGCTTCGTTTTCGACTATCCGCGACGGCGGGCGCGCCGCCGCTCTTGCCCACGCTGGTGGATGACACCGTAGCCGTGGCGTGGAACACCGCGCCCCGGCTGCGCACGCCCGCGCAGCGCGCGGCACTGACGGCGTATTTCCGCGACGAGGTTGACGCTGGAGCGAAAAAACTCCGGCAGCCGCTGGACGCGCTGGCGAAGAAGGAGCCGAAGTATCCGGAAACCAAGGCCGCCGTTCTCGCCGAGCGGAGTTCTCCGCGCGAGACGCACGTCCACGTCCGCGGTGATTTCCTCCGGCCGGGACCGCGCGTGCAGCCAGGGACGCCCAAAGTTCTCCATGATTTTGTCGCCCGCGGTGAGACGCCCGACCGGCTCGATCTGGCACGTTGGTTGGTCGATCCGCGCAACCCGCTGACGACGCGGGTTACGGTCAATCACCTGTGGAAGCATCTGTTTGGGCGCGGACTCGTGGTGAGCGTCAATAATTTCGGCACGCAGGGTGAACGGCCGTCCCATCCTGAATTATTCGACTGGCTTGCCACCGAGTTCCCGCGCCTGGGTTGGAGCCGCAAGGCGCTGCTCAAGCTGATCGTCACGTCGGCGACGTATCAGCAATCCTCGGACTACCGCACGGACCTGATCGAACGTGACCCGATGAACACCCTGCTCGCGCGCCAAACCCGACTGCGGTTTGAGGCCGAGATCATTCGCGACGCCCATCTGGCGGCTTCCGGTTTGTTGGCGCCAAAGATCGGCGGTCCCAGTGTGCGGCCGCAGCTGCCAGCCGATATCGCGGCGCTCGGTTACGCCAACTCGGTCAAGTGGACCGAGAGCGAAGGCGAGGATCGATTCCGGCGCGGCATGTACATCTTTTTTCAACGCACGGTACCGTATCCGATG